>JAZQZK010000068.1:0-4007 GCA_045634025.1 Candidatus Scatosoma sp. | reverse complement strand
GTTATGCATTATGCAATGGTAAGACAACCCAAATCTGAATAATAAATCGATAAAATATTAAATAAAAAACCAAGTTTAATATAATGGAGGTAATTAAAAATGACAAAAGAAAAGAAAGAATTAGTAAAAGGCTTTAAAGCTGTAATTGAAGATTTGTTGGATAACTACGAAAAATATACCGACGAAGAAAAAGCGCAAATTAAAGAACTCTTTGAAAAAGCGGTAGCTTTAAATAAGATTTTAGATAAATACGATATTGAAAGGGGAGCCTACTGGGCGGAATTCTTCGCCGTTTACGGTGAGTTTTTTAGAGAAATCTATTAATATATAGTCAAATTGAAATTTCTAAGAAAAACTTGGTTTTTAATAGTAAGGTTATCGGCTTTAAGTTGTTTCTTATAAAGCAAGCAGTTTAAAGCCGATAGCTAAGTTTTATGATTTTTTTGCAAAAGGTAGCGTTGAAGGAGAAAGAAAATGCCAAAAAAACAAAGAAGATTCGCTGACGACGGCTGGGCGGTTTGGATAGACGGCGAAGACGTTAGTACTATCTATATAGACGATTGGCTAAATCCCAAAGGGAAAAGCTTCGTTGACTTTGCCGTTCGTATCCGCGGGATTAGAGAAAGTAAGGGATTAAACGTATACATTCCGTTCAAGATTGAAAGAGAAGAAATAGAAGATATATCCTTGCTTTTTAAGGATAGAAATATCTTGCAGGCAACCTTTAGCTCGTCTTGTATTATCGAGTTTAAGAAGAACGAACGTACTTCGGAAATCGCCTATAACGGTAAAACGGTAGATATTGCGCATATTAGCGCGTTAGAGTATCAGGTTTCTCCGCTTTCTGAAGGTACGCTAATGAAGGTTGATTTAGAGAAATTACAGCCCTTTTTAGATAACGACGAAGTGTATTTTATATGGCGAATGCCACATAAATCATTGGACGAGATATTTGCGCCACGCTCGGACATGGGTAGCCTGTTAGGGCGATTAAGGGACTTAATCACAACCCCTGTCGTTGCGGAAAAATACGGGTATTCCATCCGTATAAACGAAGCAAGACTCTTGCCCGACGAAATCACGAAGATAGGCGCTTTTCATCGCCAAAAACTTAAAAAAGCGGTGGTTACGCTTTCGGTGAACGAGTCGTATGAAATGAACGATGGTAATTGTTATCGTATTCGTAGATTAGAAGAAAATTTATATCAAGAATTTTCTCCTAAGAACTATAAAATAGAAGACGTAATTACCTATCAATGGCAACAAAATAGGGATACGAACTTAAAAGGACATTTTAATTTTTATTATAACATCGCCAAGAACTCGGTAAGCAAATGGAGTATGTTCCTTTATTTAATATTGCTTACGGTGGTAGGCGTTGCAGGTAACCTTATTGCGGACCTAATCGGGAAACTAATCGGGTTATAGGAGATACAAATGGGATTATTGATCGTTTCTATAGCATTAATTTGCGTTTTGGTTATAGGGGTTTATTTGCTTGAGGTACACACCCCTTTTAAGAAATGCGAGTACATAAAAAAGCAAATAATTATAGGCGTGCTATTTGGTGGCGCGTCCGCCTTTGCGTCAAGCTTTGGCGTGGAATGGCTGGGGGCTGTCGTAAACGTTCGTGACGCTGCGCCCTTGTCCGCTGGGTTAATTTTTGGCGCGCCTGCAGGCATAATTGCCGGTTTTATCGGTGGTTTATACCGTTGGTTCTCCGTTTACTGGGGGGCAGGTACTTACACGAGAATTGCTTGTAGTTTAGCAACCATTCTCGCAGGCTTTATGGCGGCGGCTCTTAGAAAGTGGATGTTTGATAATAAAAAACCCAACTGGGCTTACGGTATTTTCATGGCAGTTGCTTGCGAAGTTATCCACATGATTTTAATATTCCTTACGAATATGGATAATTCCTCGTATGCGTTTGAGTTTGTAAAAGGCGCAACCCTGCCTATGATTTTGGGTAATGCTTTTGCGGTTGGATTCTCAATTCTTGTAATTTCATTTTTTAGTAGTGAAGGCTTTTTTAGAAAGAAAACGGCGGAACGAATTGCAAACACTTTTCAGCGTTGGCTTTTGATATGTATAGCAATCGCCTTTTTGGCGACGAGTGCCTTTACGTATATTTTGCAAAACGGCATTGTAAAGGTTGAAACGCAAGAAGTGTTCACGTCCGCGATTAACGACGTCGAAAAAGATATTAAGGATAAATCAAACGCGCAATTATTAAGGATAGCAAAGGACGTAAAAGAAGAATACGAGCAAGATAATACGATTGATTTGATTGCGCTTGCCGAAAGCCACGATATCAAAGAAATTAACGTTGTGAATGATAGCGGTTGGATTATAAACTCTACCGAAGCAGACGTTATAAATAATTACGATATGAATAGCAAAGAGCAGTCTAAAGAATTTGTGGACAGGCTTAAAAAGCAAGACTCCTTCGTGCAAGATTATAGCCCCAGGGGTAAAGACGAAAGCGTATGGAGAAAATACGCCGCGATAAAGCTTTCAAGCGGTGGGTTTATTCAAGTAGGTTACGACGCTGAACAGTTCCACGAAAATATGGAAGAATTCGTTATTGACGTAACGAAAAATCGTCACGTTGGTTCGGGCGGGTTTATTGCTGTCTGCGACGGCGACTTTAATATGGTTATTGATAACGAGTATAAAAACAACCATATTTCTTCAATAGGCATCAATCCGCCTGCCGAAATGCTTAATGGCAAAACGGCAACTCAGTTATATACGGACAATATCGTTGACGGTGTAACAGAGTATAGTGAGCCATATATGTACGTATTCAAGTTCGTTGAAGGGTACTGCATAATCGCGGCGATGCCTGAAGCGGAAGCAACGTTTATGCGTGATGCATCCGTTTACACCTCGGTATTTATGCAAATAATCGTATTTATAGCGCTTTTCGTGTTTATTTATATTCTTATAAACCGTGTTATCATAAATAATCTTAGAAAAGTGAACGATACTCTCGCTAAAATAACGGGTGGTGACCTTAACGTAACGGTGGACGTTCGTACGAACGAAGAGTTTGCATCATTGTCCGACGATATCAATTCAACCGTTACTACTTTGAAACGATATATTGCGGAAGCGGCGGCGCGTATTGATAAGGAATTAGAATACGCGAAACAAATCCAGCTTTCCGCTTTACCGACCAACTTCCCGACGAGCGAAGAATATACCGTTTACGCGCAAATGATTGCGGCAAAAGAAGTGGGTGGCGATTTCTACGATTTTTATAAATTGAACGATACGACGGTTGCGTTTTTGGTTGCAGACGTTTCGGGCAAAGGGATCCCTGCCGCAATGTTTATGATGACGGCAAAGACCATCATTAAAGACCTTGCAGAAAGCGGAATGGCGGTCAACGATATCTTTACGAGAGCAAATGCAAAACTTTGCGAAAATAACGAGTCTGGTATGTTCGTTACCGCTTGGATGGGCATTTTGGATATTCCTAGCGGAAAATTGCAGTTTGCAAACGCAGGGCACAATCCACCGCTCTTGAAAAAAGCGGACGGCAGTTTTGAGTATTTGAAAACAAGGGCAGGGTTCGTTCTTGCAGGTATGGAAGGCGTTCGCTACCGCGTGGGCGAAATCACCCTTTCTAAAGGGGATAGACTGTTCTTATACACGGACGGCGTTACCGAAGCAACGAACACGCAAAACGAGCTTTACGGCGAAGATAGGCTTGTAGCGTTTATGAATAAAAACGTAACGCTTGAGGCGACTAAACTTTTGCCGTCGCTTAAAGGCGATATTGACGAATTCGTAGGCGAAGCGCCGCAGTTTGACGATATTACGATGTTGATATTCGACTATACCTATAAAAAAGGAGAAAGCCAAGTGACGAACAAAATATTTCCCGCAAAAATAGACGCGTTATCCGACGTTCTCGCTTTCATAGAGCAAAAATTAGAAGTTTGGGATTGTTCTATGAAGATACAAATGGCGCTTTGCGTTGCGATTGAAGAAGTCTTCGT
>JAZQZK010000067.1:0-1830 GCA_045634025.1 Candidatus Scatosoma sp. | reverse complement strand
CTGCGCTTCCATTTGCGCGTCGGAAAGTATTTTTTCTACGATATTTTGCGTAGCCATAGTCGATACCGTCTTATGATTATACGATTAACGCGCCTACGCCACCAACGAGCATGATGGAGATAATCAAGCCCAAAATTGCGTAGAACTCGATCATACCGGGGTAAACGATTAACTTACCCGACAAAGATTCTTGCTTGCCTACTGCGTAGATACAGTTGACAGCCGATTTGCCTTGGAAGTAAGCGGAGATGAGACCGGAAAGCGCCATGGGGATTACCGCGCCAACCATTGCCCAACCTAATTCCGTGGACATAGCGACGTTCAAAGAACCCGAAGCAATAATACCGATAATAAAGCCGTAGATACCTTGCGTTGCAGGGAGCAACACGAGGACCATGACTTTACCGAACTTTTTGGGATCTTCGCCCAAAATGCCGGCAGCCGCCGTACTGGTCTTGTAAAGACCAAGACAAGAACCGATACCGCAAAGCAATACGCAAAGCGCAATACCAATCAAACCAATAGTGTAACCCATAATAAAAATCCTCCGATTTTATTTATTTTTCTTTTTTATTTTTTCGTAGCGTTAGTCACGCAACACCGAAACGTATTTTTGTGAAGAGCCGAGCGGTCTAAACAGTTCGCCTTCCCCTTCAAAGAATCGACCGTAGAACTCTACGTATTGTAATCTTGCGTCGTGAATGTACGCGCCGAGCAAGTTCATTACGAGATTGAAGCCGTGTCCAACGATCAAAAGTACGATAGCAAGCGCGATAAACGCGATATTTCCGCTCATTAAGAACTGCGTGCTATACGTACTGATAATTTGCGCGATGACCGCGCCCGAAAGCATTAAGCCGTATAATCTTGCGTAACTTAAGATATCTGAAACGTAGTTTATGATACCGTAAGCCGCGCCAAAGCCCTTGGTAAATTTGCCAAAGAATTTTTCCTTTCTTCCCGCAGTGATCATCGCTAAAAGGAGCGAACCGCCTGCAGTGATCGCGCCGACGTTTGCGAGCGAGGGCATATTGAATTCTTCTACGAAACCAACGATGGCAACGGCTACGCCGATTGAGAAAATCGACCAAAGCACGCCGTCGCAAATCCCGTCGCCGATATTTCCCCTACGCCATTCTTGAACGGCTTTACAGATATAGCCGACGAAGAGTTGGAATACGCCAAGTAGCATTGCGATAATGAGTACGCTCGGCACGGAAATTCCTGCAAGCAACCATTGATCTTTTTGGGGATCGGGCATAAGCGTATTTGCGAAAACCGCGATACCGAATACCGAGTTGAACAAAAGTCCCCAAATAATTGCGAAAAAACCACCGATTGCAAACGAGCCTGCAAGCCTTGACATGCCCGTAGGTTTGAGACGATTGCTATAACAAAGCCAACCGCCGACAAGCAGCATCAATAACCCGTATCCTGCGTCGCCGATGATGAAGCCCATAAATAAGCTGTAGAAGAACGCCATTACTGCGTTGGGGTCAAACTCCCGATAGTTCGGCGGGGAATAGGTGTTGGTTATCGGCTCGAAGTTGGAAACGAGTCCGCCATTTTTAAGTAGCGTCGGGGGAACGTCTTCTTCCGTAGGTTCGGAAAATTCCATAAAGCACGCGCCGACGGATTTCGTAATTTCTTCGCGTACCTTCTCTTCCGCGTCTTCGGGCAGGTATGCCTGTAAAAGGAATGTCGTTTGCGTTTCTTTAAGTTTGCCTGAAGTTTCTTCCTTTTCTAACAGGAAGGAAAGATAGTCCGAATAGATTTTAAGGGGGCGGATATATGCGTTAAGCTCGTACATACCCGCCTCGTTTTTAGAAA
>JAZQZK010000066.1:0-10173 GCA_045634025.1 Candidatus Scatosoma sp. | reverse complement strand
AGGTACAAAAATCTGAAAGAAGGGGTAAGCCTAGATTCAAGAATATTTACGAATCTAAGGAAGAAGTGTTCGATATCGCAAAAATGCCGATTTCGGAAATGTCGGCTATTCGCGGTAGAGAAATCGCAATGATTTTCCAAGAACCGATGACTTCGCTTAACCCCGTATTCACTATCGGGTTCCAGCTCGACGAAGTTACGCTTTTGCATGAGAACGGCGCGGATAAAGAAACTGCGAAAAAACGTAGTTTGGAAATGCTCGAATTGGTTGGTATTGCAATGCCCGAGCACGTTTACAATAGCTACCCGCACGAGCTTTCGGGCGGTATGCGTCAAAGAGTCATGATTGCAATGGCGCTTTGCTGTAATCCCAAACTCATTATTGCAGACGAACCTACGACGGCGCTCGACGTTACCATTCAGGCGCAAATCTTGGATTTGCTCCGTTCGGTAAAAGACAAGATTAGCGGTAGCATCATGCTCATCACGCACGACTTGGGCGTTATCGCTGAAATGGTGGACTTCGTCATCGTTATGTACGCAGGTAAAGTTATTGAAATGGGTACGTCGAGAGAAATCTTCAAAGACCCTAGACACCCGTACACAATCGGTCTTCAACGCAGTAAGCCGGTACTTCGTAAAAAGGTGGATAGATTGTATAGTATCCCCGGTAACGTTCCTAATCCTATCAATATGCCTTCCACCTGTTATTTCAAGGGCAGATGCGGTAATCGTACGGAGAAGTGTAACGGTGAATATCCCGGAATGGTACAAGTATCCCCGACGCATTTTGTTGCGTGCTATCTTTGTGATGGGAGGGAAGAAGAAAAATGATAGATAACGAAAATCGTATTCCCGAAGCAGAAGAATATCTTCTTCAGGTTAAAAACTTGAAGAAATATTTCCCGATCGGCAAGAGCTTTTTATCGAAAAATCAAAAATATTTGAAAGCGGTTGATAACATTTCCTTTAATCTCAAGCCTGGTAAAACGGTAGGGATCGTAGGGGAATCTGGTTGTGGTAAAACGACCATGGGCCGTACCGTACTTCGTCTTTACGAACCGACGGACGGACAAATCATCTTTGAAGGACAAGATATTGCGCACTTAAACGGTGAAGAGTTGCGTAAAATCCGTCCTAGTTTCCAAATGATCTTCCAAGACCCGTATTCGTCGCTTTCGCCCCGTTTACCGGTAGGGGAATTGATCGGTGAAGCTGTTAGAGTACACAAGATCGTACCCCACCAAGACGTGAAGGATTACGTCATTGATATCATGAAGAAGTGCGGTTTGCAACCTCATTTCTACGATAGATATCCCCACGAATTCTCGGGCGGTCAACGTCAACGTATTTGTATCGCAAAAGCGTTAGCGTTGAAACCCAAGCTTGTTATTTGCGACGAGCCTGTTTCCGCTTTGGACGTATCCATTCAAGCGCAAGTAATTAACTTGTTCAAGGATTTACAAGAAAAGGATAATCTTGCTTATATCTTCATCTCTCACGACTTGTCGGTTGTAGAACACATCTCCGACGAAATCGGGGTTATGTATTTAGGTAACATGATTGAATTCGGCTCTAAACAAGAGATGTTTGAAAATCCCATGCATCCTTACACCAAGTCGCTTTTCTCGGCAGTACCTATTCCCGATCCCGACGTAAAGATGAACAGAATTATCTTGAGAGGCGATATTCCTTCGCCTGCAAATCCCCCTGTTGGTTGTAAATTCCATACGAGATGTAACGAGTGTATGGAAATTTGTAAGACCGTTGAACCCAAGTTCAAGGACTACGGGAACGGACATTGCGTAGCTTGTCACTTGTATCCACAAGACTAAACAATAAATCCCAACGGGCAAGACCGTCGGGATTTATTACTATGGCTCAGTCTTAATTTTTTGTAGCTTTCTTGTCAATACTCAAAAATAGTTTTAGAGTAGCATTCTCTACGGAAAAGTCAAGGACAATGCGAAAGACAAAGTAAAATACAATGTAAATGCATTAGGAGAAATACTATTATGGAAGGTACTTTTTGGGCGTTTATGCCTGCAATTATCGCTATCGTTCTTGCCTTGGTTACGAAACAAGTTTACGTTTCGCTCTTCCTTGGGATTTTCGTTGGCTCGATAATGTACGCAGGTGGCGATCCGATTAAAGCGCTTTTTACGCTCTATCAAGTAATGAGCGAAAAGGTGGGCTCGAATACGCCGATTATCGTGTTCTTGGTCGTTTTGGGAATTTTGGTCGTATTGATGCAAAAATCCGGTGGCGCAAAAGCATACGGGGAATGGGCAGGTAGAAAAATCAAATCCAAGGGTGGCGCGTTGGCTGCTACCGCAGGTTTGGGTTGTTTGATTTTCGTGGACGATTACTTCAACTGTCTTACCGTTGGTTCGGTTATGCGTCCCGTTACGGATAAGTTCAAGATCGCAAGATCCAAGCTTGCTTATATCATAGACGCTACTGCCGCGCCTATCTGTATTATCGCGCCCATTTCAAGCTGGGCGGCTGCCGTTGCAGGCGAACTTGAAGGGGACGGCTTGATTATGTTTATAAGCACCATTCCCTTTAACGTTTACGCGCTTTTAACGATCGTAATGGTTTTTGCGCTTTGTTTCCTTAAATTCGATTTCGGTAAAATGAAACGCAACGACGATATTGCGGAATCAACGGGCGACGTACACGCAGGCGTTGAGCAGGACGCGAAGGAAGAAGAGCAAATAATCGTTAACGCCAAAGGCAAGGTTCGTCATCTTTTAATCCCTGTAATCATCTTGATTATCAGCTGTATCGGCGGTATGCTCTACACGGGCTTCTTCTATAACTGGGATACCGGCTTAATCGGTAAGGAATTGCAATCGGCGAACTTTATCGAGGCGTTCTCTAACTGCGACGCAGGTATGTCGCTTGCAATCGGTTCAACGGTAGCGCTCGTTATTATCGCGGTCTATTATATGTTTGCGAAAGTCGTTTCTTTCAAGGAAATCACGGGTAGCTTTACCGAAGGCTTTAAGGCGATGGTACCCGCTATCCTTATCCTTACGTTCGCTTGGTCGATTTCGGGGATTATGGGCGCAAAGGGCGGTTATCTCGACGCAAAAGCGTTCGTTGAAAACAACCTTGCGAACAGCGCCTTCCCCAAATTCCTTTTCCCTGCGATTTTCTTCGTGCTTGCAGGCTTGATCGCCTTCTCGACGGGTACGTCTTGGGGTACGTTCGGCGTGCTCGTGCCTATTGCCGTAACCATTTTGGGCGGTAGTGGTACGCTCGCAATTTTGACCGTTTCTGCAACGCTTGGCGGCGCGGTATTTGGCGACCATATTTCGCCTATCTCCGATACCACCATTCTTGCATCGGCAGGCGCGCAATGTAACCACGTGGAACACGTAAACACGCAAATTCCTTATGCGTCTATCGTTGCGGGGATCTCCGTTGTTGCTTATCTCATCGCAGGTGCGTGCGTAGGCTTGGGTAGCGTATTGAGCTGCATTATTATGTGGGTTGCGACTTTGCTCATCTTCGCAGGCGTAGTCTTCGCTATTAAATATTTCCAAGACAAAAAGAGCGGCAACGCTAAATCTGTCGCAAAAATAGGCGAATAATCGCAAAAATTAAACACTCCTTAAAAGTATAGCTTTTAGGGAGTGTTCGTCGTTATAGCGGTATTATAACGCGTTGAAAGGGAAAGAAATAGGGAAAGGTGGTCGGAAAAAACAATAAAACGTCAATAATTAAAAAAGAAAGCAAAATTTGGAAAAATTTTTTTCAAGCGCTTGCTTTTTTGAAAATTATGTGATAAAATGGTAATAACAAAACATGGAGGTATTCTTTATGGCTAATTGTGAAAAAACCAATGGTTTTTTTAAGGCAGTCGGGTATGACTCGACGAAACAAACTTCCGTTAAAACGGAACTTATTGCAGGTGTTGTAACCTTCCTTGCGATGGCGTACATCCTCACCGTAAACCCCAACCAAATCTTTGGCGCTGGTAGTCCTTACTGGGCATCCGCATTCATCGCAACGGCTTTGGCGGCGGTTATCGGTACGTTATTGATGGCGTTCTTTGCAAAAATGCCCTTAGCGCAAGCTTCCGGTATGGGTCTTAATTCCATGCTCGGTGGTATCATCGGCGGTTGGGGTGGTTACGGAGCGGCTTTCACGCCCGGTCAAGCGTTCATGCTCGTATTGATTTCGGGTTTGGTGTTCTTGCTCTTATCGCTTATTAAAATTAAAGGCAAAACTTTCCGTGAACTCGTATTCGACGGTATGCCCGTAGCTGTAAGATCTTCGATCTCTATCGGTATCGGTTTCTTTATCGCGTATATTGGTTTCCAAAACGCAGGTGTTATCGTATTCAACGGCTATACGCAAGTAGGTTTTGTTGACTTCACGAACTGGGGTGAACAAGTTGTAAATATGTTTACGCCTACTGTATTTGCTGCAAAGACCGCAGTCGTTGCTCTTTCTGGTTTGTTCTTCATCGCTATTTTGGACAAGCTTGAAGTAAAAGGCTCGGTTATTTTGGGTATCCTTGGCGCAACGTTAGTTGGTATTCCTCTTGGCGTAACCAACCTTTCTATCCTTGCAGGCGAAGGCGACATTTCTTGGAAATTCTGGGAAAACTATAAGAACTTCTTCGCAGGTGAAAACAGCGTATTCTTCTCGTTTACGTCCGTATTCAAAGATGGTCTTATTCCCGAAGGCGTATCTATCTTCACGATTATCATGATCGTTATCACCCTTTGCATGATCGACATGTTCGATACGATGGGTACGATCGTTGGTTGCTGTGGTGGTAACAGAGTATTGTCTGATGAAAACAATAAACCCCATAACTACGGCAAAATCATGATGAGCGACGCTATCGCAACTTGCGCAGGCGCTATGCTTGGGACCTCGACGGTTACCACGTTCGTAGAATCTGGCGCAGGCGTATCCGCTGGTGGTAGAACTGGTCTTACCGCATTCACGACGGCTTGCTTGTTCTTCTTGGCAACCTTCGCATTGCCTTTCTTCGCGGCTATCCCTGGTGCTGCAACCGCATCTGCGCTTATCTACGTAGGCGTTCTTATGATGAAGAGCAACATTAAGTCTGTTGACATGAGCGACTCCGTAAACGCAACGAGCGCATTCTTGACGATTATCGTTATGTTGTTGTCCTACTCCATCACCAAGGGTATCGGCGTTGGCTTGATCTCCTACACGATTATGCAAAGCGTATTGTACGTTGTAGGTTTGGTTCGCTCCATGATTAAGAAAGAAGAAAAACCCGTTTGGAACGTTTCCCTCGTTACGGTTATCGTTACCTTACTCTTCGTGGTTTACTTCTTCGTTCCCGCAACCGCGTTCTAATCACGGCTAACAAAGTTTGCGCGGGGAAAATTCCCAAAACCCCGCAAAAACGCTTGCGCTTTTTAAGAAAAAGTGCTATACTATAGATACTTAATAATTCAGTATTGGATATTGAGAGTGGCTTGCCACTCTCAATCTTCTTATATTAGGAGTAAAAAATGAAGGTTAAATCGATTGAAGAAATCCAAAACGCCCTGCAACCGATTGCTGACGAGCTTTCCGTTGAGATAGTGGACGTTGAGTTCAAGCAAGGTCGCGAACCTGCTTTGACTATCTATATCGACGTTGAAGGCGGGGTTGACCTTAACACCTGCGAGACGTTCCATC
The DNA here is from genome assembly GCA_045634025.1 of Candidatus Scatosoma sp. Classification (GTDB taxonomy): domain Bacteria; phylum Bacillota; class Clostridia; order Christensenellales; family Borkfalkiaceae; genus Scatosoma. The sequence goes on along the minus strand of JAZQZK010000066.1, from coordinate 4,498 downwards.
GCGCAATCGACGCCGTACTTGACGAAGTAGATCCGACCTTTGGCGCGCCTTACACGCTCAACGTGTCTAGCCCCGGCGTAGATAGACCGCTTAAAACCAAGCGTGATTTTGAAAAGTGTATGGGTAAACAAGTCGAAGTCAAACTCTTCGCGCCGATGATGGGTAAGAAGTTCTTTGAAGCGGAGCTTATCGGGTACGATGGAAACTGCGTCACGCTCAAAGATAAGAGTGGGGAGATTAAGCTTGAGCTTACGAAAATCGCAAAAATTAATCAAGCGATTAGCTTTGAAGGTTTAGGCGATTAATAGGTTAAACCTAAAACTAAAAACGAAAAAAATAAAAGTAAAATAAATTAAGGAAATAAAATCCAACAGGAGAAAAAACAATGGAAAACAAGGAGTTTTTTGCAGCACTTGCAGATTTGGTGAGAGAAAAGGGTATCAGCGAGGAGGTCTTCCTCGAAACGCTTAAAAACGCGCTCAATTCTGCGTACAAAAAACAATTCGAAGGTGGCGCGGAAGTATTCGTTGATATCGATCCCGAAAAGGGCACGATTTCCTTTAAGGCGGTACGCTACGTTGTAGAAGAAGTCGAAGATAAAGATAAGGAAATTTCGCTTGAAGACGCGCTTAAAATCAACCCCGATCTCAAAGTGGGCGACACGATCGTTAGATCGTTTATCCCCAAGGATTTCGGCCGTATTGCTGCGCAAACCGCAAAGCAAGTTATCTTGCAAAAATTACACGAAACCGAACGCGACAATACCTTCTCCGCATTCTCTGATAAAGAAGGCGAGTTGATGGAAGGTACTATCCGTAAAATGGACGAAAGAAACGTTTACGTTGAGCTTGGCGATAAGAAGATTGAAGGGGTTATGTTGCCTCAAGACAGAACGCCCGGCGAAAAGTACGCTATCGGCGACAAGATCAAGGTGTTTGTAAAACGCGTTAAAAACAGCGGTAGAAACTCTCAAATCCTCGTTTCTAGAACGGCGCAAGGCTTGGTAAAGAAGCTCTTTGAACAACAAGTCCCTGAAATTGAACAAGGTCTTGTAGAAGTCAAGGAAATCGCTCGTGAAGCAGGTCATCGTACCAAGATGGCTATCTATTCCAACGATTCGAGAGTAGATGCAGTCGGCGCGTGCGTAGGTAATAAAGGCTCGCGTGTAAACGCAGTCGTTGAAGAGCTCGGCGGTGAAAAGATCGACCTTATCGTATGGAGCGAAAATCCCCTTGAATTCATCTCCAAAGCGCTTTCCCCTGCAACGGTTATTTCCGTAACCGAAGTTGGCGAAAAGAGCGCTATTGCAGTCGTTCCCGACGATAAGCTTTCGCTTGCAATCGGTAGAGACGGTCAAAACGCGCGTTTGGCTGCAAGACTTACCGGCTGGAAGATCGACGTTAAGAGCGCAAGCGCGGCTGAAAAGCTTAACTTGTTCGTAACTGAAGAAGAGGAAACGGTTGAAGAATAATGGCGAAGACGAAATCTATACCTATGCGTACGTGTATCGCTTGCCGTGAAGTCAAGCCCAAGAAAGAAATGTTAAGGGTAGTACGAACGGCGGAAGGCGAAATCCTTGCCGACCCTACGGGTAAACTCGCAGGCAGGGGCGCGTATATTTGCGGTGGCGAAGAATGTATGAAAAAATTGAACGGTAAAAAACTGCTCAATAAAGCGTTTTCTGCCGAAGTATCCGCTGACGTTTACGCAGGCGTAGAGAAGGAGTTTAGCGGGAATGAATAAAATTTCCACCTACCTTGGTTTTTGCATACGCGCAGGCAAGATCGTATTCGGCGTTGACCGCATAGAAACGCTGAAAAAGACGTACCTGCTCCTTGCAGACGGGGAATTGAAGGAAAATTCCTTCAAAATTATGCTCAAAACAAGCGAGAAGTTTTCCGCGGAACTTATCGTGACAGAAAGTAATTTGCTTGGCGAGCTTTTACACAAACCGCAAGTGAAAGCGGTTGCAATAATAGATGAACAACTTGCCTTGGCTATTAAAAAAGCCATGGAAGGCAAGCCGCAATTTAAATTATATTCGGGAGGACAAAACTGAATTTATGGCGAAAAAGAATTATGAAAATGTGGAAAAGATAACGGAATTATTGGAGGATAAAAAGCTTGGTGGCTTACAAAAGCGTATTTTCTCCACCGAAAAGAATATTTCGGAAATCTTGAAAAAACTTTCCGCATTGGAAACCGAAAAAGCCGAACGCGACGCTGAAGAAGCGCTCCGTTTGCAGGCGATAGAAGCTGAAAAAGCTAAAAAAGTTGAAACCGCAAAGACGGAAGCGGAAGTAGTTTCCGAACCTAAAACGCCTTCTGAAAAATCTGCCCCCGAAGCGACAGAGGATAAACCCAAACAGAAAAAGACGGCTAAAAAGGCGAATACGGTCGAAGAAAAAGCTGAAGAATCCGTACCTGCCCCCGTCGTTTCCGTTGCGGAAGATAAAAAAGACGAACAAAAAACGGAAGTTAAAGCGGAAACAACACCCGCGCAAAGCTCTGCGCCTGCTCGTTCTCAGCAACCTGCTGCTCCCCGCGCTCCGAGATATTTCAGAAACGGACAAGAACAAGGCGTTTACGTTGCAAAACCCGGCGTAGAAGCAACGCCCACGAACACCTATCGTCCTCGTCCTCAAACGGAAAGACCTGCTCGTCAAAACCAAGGTCAAAACGATAGAACCTATCAACCTAGACAGGATAGACAGTCCACGCAAAACGCTCAAAGACCTCGCGCAAACGTAGGTGTGAGCGCGCCTGCTATGCCTATCGTGCAAAAGGATACGAAATCCTTCTCTGCTCCTGCAAAGAAGAAGTCGTTCGAAAAGACGTACGTTGAAAAGAAACCCGTTTCCAAGAGAACGCTTATTAAGCAACAAGGTATGACGGTGGAAGACTTCGACGAAGACAAGTCCGGCTACAGAAAGGTACGTTCTCCCAAGAAACAAAAGAAACAAGAAATTCCTACCATTAAGATTGAACACGCAGTCGTTACCACGCAGGAAATCCCTTTGAAAGTACTTTCGGAAAAGCTCGGTGTTTCCGCAGTTGAAATCACCAAGAGACTTTTCAAAGAAGGTATCATGAAAGGTATTAACGACTCCATTGATTACGATAACGCAGCGTTGATGGCGGCGGACATGGGTATCGATCTCGAATACAAACCCGAAAAGACGGCGGAAGATATCTTACAAGACACCATCGTTGAAGAAGACGCAAGCAAGCTCGTAACGACAGCGCCCGTCGTTACCGTTATGGGTCACGTTGACCACGGTAAGACTTCGCTTCTTGACAGAATTAGAGCTACGTCCGTAACGAGCGGTGAAGCAGGCGGTATTACGCAAAGCATCGGTGCTTATACGGTTACGGCGAAGGGTAAGCAAATCACCTTCATCGATACGCCCGGTCACGCGGCGTTCACGGCAATGCGCGCAAGAGGCGCGCAAGTCACCGACGTTGTCGTACTCGTAGTAGCAGCGGACGACGGTATCATGCCCCAAACGGTAGAAGCAATCAATCACGCGAAATCGGCAAACGTGCCTATTATCGTAGCGATGAATAAAATGGACAAACACGAGATCAATCCCGACCGTGTAAAACAAGAACTTATCGAGCACGAACTCGTACCCGAAGAATGGGGCGGCGACACAATGCTCGTACCTGTATCCGCGAAAACGGGTATGGGTATCGACGATTTGCTCGATTCCATTAACTTGGTCGCTGAAATGCAAGAACTTAAAGCCAACCCCGACCGTCAAGCGAAAGGTACGATTATCGAAGCCAAGCTTGATAAGGGTAAAGGCCCTGTTGCAAGCATCATCGTCCAAAGCGGTACGCTTAAGACGGGCGACAACATCTTGTCTGGTACGACGATGGGTAGGGTAAGAGCCATGTTCGACGACAAGGGCAAACCTGTAAAATCTGCAGGCCCTTCGATTGCGGTATCCGTTCTCGGTTTTGAAGAAGTACCCAACGCAGGCGACAGCGTAATGGCGGTTGACCAAGCGCTCATGAAACAAGTTCAAGAAGAACGTAAGAATAAGGCTCGTGAGAGCATGATTAAAGAACAAAGCCGTGTAACGCTCGACGACGTCTTCGCGCAAGTAGAAGAAGGCAAGATGAAGAATCTTAACCTTATCGTCAAAGGGGACGTACAAGGTAGCGTTGAAGCGGTTAAGCAATCGCTTGAAAAACTCACCAACGAAGAAGTCAAAGTCAAGGTTATCCACGCGGCTGCAGGCGCAATCAACGAAAGCGACGTTATGCTCGCGGATAGCGCGAACGCGATTATTATCGGGTTCAACGTCAGACCTGACACCAAAGCGAAGAAACTCGCTGAAACTTCCAAGGTTGACGTTCGTTCTTATAGAATTATTTACGAATTGTTAGACGACATGGAAGCAGCGCTCAAAGGTATGCTTGCGCCCAAGCTCCGTGAAATTCTTACGGGTAAGTGCGAAGTTCGTCAAACGTTCAATATCACGGGCGTTGG
>JAZQZK010000065.1:0-2871 GCA_045634025.1 Candidatus Scatosoma sp. | reverse complement strand
GCGGATCGTCGGGGGTAACGACGGTGAAATCCACGTCACTTTGATCTACCCACTCCCCTACGGCTTTTACGTCGCAATAATCGACGTTGACAAGCTCCGCAAGTTCCGCAATTCCGGCGTTGCCTTTCATTGCGTAAATTTTATTTACCTTCGGCGACTTTTTAAGCGCCTGCACTACGGCGTGTTCTCTGCCGCCGTTTCCGATAACCAAAACGTTCATTATTATCTCCTTTAATCTTCTAAAACTCGTACCTGCCTGCCGTCTTTTACGACTTTGCCTTCGCAAAGTAGTTTCACGCAAAGAGGTAAAATCTGGTGTTCCACGCCTAAAACACGTTCTTGTAAGCTTTCGGGTGTATCGCCGTATTTGACTTCGACTGCCCTTTGCATAATGATCGCGCCACCGTCAACGTCCGCTTCGACGAAATGCACCGTCGCGCCGCTTAATTTGACGCCGTGTTCGAGCGCGGCTTTATGTACGTTCAAGCCGTAATAGCCTTTACCGCCAAACGAAGGTAAAAGCGCGGGATGGATATTGATAATTCTATCTTCAAAGTTTTCTATAAAGCTTTGGGGAATAATCAAAAGCCAACCTGCAAGCACGAGATAGTCAACGCCGCTTTCATTGAATAGTTTGGTGATTGTTTGATAAAACTCCGTAACGTTTGCATACACGGACTTATCGTAAACAAGCACTTCTATCCCCGCCTTTTTCGCGCGCTCAATCGAGCCGATTTCGGGTTTGGACGCGACTAAATATTTAATTTCACAAAAATTTTCTTTTGCGTTGGCGTCGATAATCGACTGAAAATCCGTACCGCCACCAGACGCAAATACTGCTATTTTTTTCATTGTATATCCTATTAAATGGTACGAAAAATAAAGCAAGATGCAAGCAAGACTAGGCGAACGAGGCTTTTTGCAGGAGGCGTACTAGCCGTACGTGACCAAGAAAAACGTAGTTCAACGAAGTATTGCGTAGCAGATTCTTTATTTTATTTAAGAATAACCGTTCTGTTTCCTTCTACTACCTTACCCACAACACAAACGTCTTCGCCGCTTTCTTTCAAGCTTGCAAGCGTTGCATCTACGTTTTCAGGGGAAACGCAAACGATCATACCGATACCCATATTGAAGGTGTTGTAGATTTGTTCGTCGGTGATTTCCGCTTTTTCTTGCATTACCTTGAATACAGGAGGTACTTCGTAGGAGTTCTTTACGATTTCCGCGCTTACGCCTTCGGGTAAGATTCTGGGAATATTTTCGATAAAACCACCGCCCGTGATGTGCGCAATCCCCTTAACTTCTACCTTTTCAAGCAAGGAAAGAATGCTCTTAACGTAAATCTTGGTCGGTTTCAAAAGCACTTCTGCAACCGTTGCGCCAAGTCTTTCATCGTACTTTTCAAGCTCTGCTTTGTTTTCGTCGCCAAAAAGTTTTCTTACGAGCGAGTAACCGTTGGAGTGTACGCCAGTCGACTTGATACCAACGAGTACGTCGCCTGCTTTAATGGACTTGCCGTTGATAACCTTTTTCTTGTCAACGATACCTACTGCAAAGCCTGCAAGGTCGTATTCGCCGTCGGGATAGAACCCGGGCATTTCCGCCGTTTCACCGCCGATAAGCGCGCAACCTGCTTGTCTGCAGCCTTCCGCGATACCTTTTACTACTTCCGCTTCTGCTTCGGGATATAATCTTCCGCAAGCATAGTAGTCAAGGAAGAATAAGGGCTTTGCGCCTTGGCAAACGATATCGTTTACGCACATTGCAACTGCGTCGATACCGATCGTGTCGTGTTTATCAAGAAGGAACGCGTATTTAAGCTTCGTACCTACCCCGTCCGTACCTGCTACGAGAATGGGTTCTTCCATTTTCTCGCCTGCGATCGAGAAGAATCCGCCGAACGAGCCGATATCGCCTAAAACGTTTTCGTTATAAGTGGATTTTACGTGTTTTTTCATCAAGTCTACGGCTTTATAGCCTCTGGTTACGTCAACGCCGCTGTCTTTGTAAGAAATTGCCATTTTTTTATCTCTCCGTTTTTTTATTTTCTTTTGATTTTATTTTTGTTTACTGAATTGAAATCGCTAATTGTCTATTCGACTTACGAGTTCCCTTTTTCAGAAATTTTACTGTCGTATTTATTTTCCGTAACGGAAGGTGTTTCCGTCGGGTACACGCCGTCGAAGCACGCCGCGCAGTAGCCTTTGCAAGTCCCCCCTGCGCCGAGCTTGAACACGTCTTCCACAGGCAAGAACCCTACCGAGTCTGCGCCGAAAATCTTCGCCATTTCTTCGGGGGTGTGCTTACAAGCGATCAAGGAATCTCTTGAAGAGATATCCGTACCGTAATAGCAAGGGTTCAAGAATGCAGGAGCAGACGAGCGAATATGGATTTCCTTCGCGCCTGCATCGCGGAGCAATTTTACTACTCGCGTACACGTCGTACCACGGACGATGGAGTCGTCAACCAAAATCACGCGCTTGCCCTTGACCGTTTCGGATACGGGGTTGAGCTTGATTTTAACCTTGTCTTCTCTCACGTTTTGACCGGGGTCGATGAAGGTTCTGCCGATATATTTATTCTTGATAAGACCTAATCCGTAAGGAATACCCGACTCTTCCGCGTAGCCTATCGCTGCGTCGATACCTGAATCGGGAGCGCCGATTACGACGTCCGCTTCTACGGGGTGAGCTTTTGCAAGGTACGCGCCTGCGCGCTTACGAGCCAAGTGCACCGAGCAACCGTCAATTACTGAATCGGGACGGGAAGTATAAATATACTCGAACACGCAAAGCCTTTGCGGTTTCTCGCCACAATGCTCACGACGGGAGATGATACCGTCTTTGGAGAAGACTACGATTTCGCCCG
>JAZQZK010000064.1:0-1625 GCA_045634025.1 Candidatus Scatosoma sp. | reverse complement strand
CTATCTCTTTCAGATTTTGTCTCTGCTATCTTATCGTAAACAAGCTCCTTTTCTTGGTCGTCCGCTATACGAAGTTCCATATACAAACGACTAATTCTTGCCTTACACTCATCGCAAATCTCAATGATTTTGTCCCTATGTCGATAATCGGTCGCGTTGTCCGAAGTTGTCTTTTCAACTATCGTCCAAGATATGGGAGCGTAAAATACCTTTTTTTGTTTTCCTTTTTGAAAGTTGAACTTTTTAACGGCTTGGTAAATATAATCCATCGCCGTATTGTAAAACTCGTACTCGTTTTCCTTTCCCTTTTCGTCTATCTCCTTAAAGAAAATAGGCGCAGGGCGATTATACTTTTTGCGCAAAGCGGAAAGTTCTTTTCCAACGTTTACGTTATCGTAAGCGCGCTTTGCTTTATCTATTTCCAATCCCGATAAAACGGCAAGTTTGCAAACGTCGTTATAAACATCTAAAATTTTCTCTATGGGCGCGCCGTGATGGATTTCGTTCCATATAATACTATTTAACTTTTGAGAAAGGTTTACTATCTCGCCTATCTTATTTTCACTCGTATCGTGGTCAAGCTCGGCAAGAGTTTGACCGTTTTTACTCATAGACGGAATACCACAAACGGGAACTTTGAAATACTCTTTATGCTTCTCGGCGGTTTCCACCAATAACTTATCGTCCGTTACGAGCATCGCATCCGAATCGTAATCGCAACCGTTTAAGCGCTGTTGAATATTCTCTCCGATAGCGTTTACGCACACGATATTTCTGCCTAAATCAAAGTAATTCCAAATATCGCTGCTACAATTATTTTCCACGCAGTAAAGATTGCCCATCGTAATATGCGGTGAGCGCGCACAAAGAAGTTTCGCACCATTTGCAAAGCGTTTAGAATATATTTGCGCTTTCTTTAATTCGCTTGTTATCTTTTCGCCGGCTATGTACTTTAACAGCTCCGGACCGTTACCAAACAACGTTGCGTTCGTGCCGTTTAGAAGAATATGTCCACGACACAAATTGCTTTTAAGTCCGCTTACTACGTCATCTCTAAAATTTGCATACAACGCAGTACAGTCAAAGAACGAACAACTAAAGAGCAAGCGGAAAATAACGTCCGCGCGCTCGGCAAGTCCGTCGGGGATTTTCTTCTCTTCCCCATCCTTTTCTCTTGCGTAAGCATCGCTAAAATGGTAGCGCATAAATTCAACGTCATTACGAATAAGCGAAATATAATCAAAGCTCGGCTTTAATAGTTCTTCCGCTTGCGCCTTATCAAGCCCCAACGTATTGAGAAGTTGATAACTGCTTTGCACCATATCGCCGTGAAAAAATCTCGTGCCTTTATCCCATTTTACCACGCCGAAAGTATTATCTACGCTTTCTATCCACTTGCGGATATTCTTTTCACTAAGTCCACCTGCAAATTTGAGATATTTCAAACTGTTAGGTGTTGTTACCATTACAATTTGACTTACGTCCGTTGCAAGCGTAAACCCCCTTGTTTTCAAATCGTCAAGGGTGATATTTTTATCTTTTATCCATTTTTGAAGTTTGGTTCTAAATGCGCAAGACTTAAAAAACTTGTTGCGAAGAAGCAACATATGCTTGTCCGCATAGCC
>JAZQZK010000063.1:0-2201 GCA_045634025.1 Candidatus Scatosoma sp. | reverse complement strand
TAATTCAACTCCTTGGCTCACAGAACGACATGGCTACGATCCGACTTGTTACCTTGACAAACCGTTTCTCGCTTAAAAACGGGAAACAGTTCACGGCGGAAACGAGCGCGGAGAGCTTTGAGCCTTTTAGGCTCGAACCGTCGAAGGTTGCGTAGTCGAGCGTGGCGTCCTGTAAAAATTTGCTTTTTAAGAAAAACTCCGCTTTATCGCGAAAGTACGCTTCTTCCCCTTCGCATAAATAGATGGGGCAAGCGCCGTTTTCTTCGATATGTTTTTTGAGTTCAACAAATTTCATTCATACGCCTCCAATGTCTATTATAACAGGTTCTAATTAAAAAATCAACAGTATGCGCGTATTTTCAAGCGAAGTTTTTCGTATTTTTTCTCTAAAAGAGAAAGATTCCAGCCAAAAAGCAAATTGCGAACGCAAAAACACCCACCTTTTTCTTTTTCGGCGTGAGATTAAATTTATCGGATAAAACGAGTAAAGCGCCGTAATAGGAAAGCGTCACGCCAAGCGTAATCGCTTCTCCTTTGATAACGGACGAGAAGTCCAGCGTTTGGAAGACGAGCGCAATCACCGTCCATAAAATATTTAGAAAGAATAAAACCAGTCCGCTTAACGAAGACGGCAACAGACACGAAAGCAAACTAAAGGCAAGTGTAATCGGAAAAACCGTAGCAACGCAAGGTACTAATAAACAGTTGAGAAGTAGTCCCCAACTCGACAAATACCCAAACGCTGAATATAGTACGGGCGCGGTGGCAAGCTGCGCTGAAATTGTGACCGATAAAAAGGAAAAGATTTTCCCCCTTACGCCACGAGAATATCCTATCGGGTACTTTGAATTTTCTTCGTCAAGTTTACCCCTATTAACACGCCTAAAAATGCGTTCAAGCCATACCTGTATGGGTCTTGCGAGCAATGCAATACCAAAACAAGCAAGGAACGAAAGCTGAAATCCCACGCAAAACAGGGACACGGGATTTGTCAATAACACGAATATTCCTGCGATTGAAAGCGTTTCCGTCATATCCCGTTTTACACCTACGACTTGGCAAAATTCGGCTACGATACAACCGACCAACGCCCTTACAACCGATTCTCTAAATCCACAAACCGCGCCGTAAAACACGAGCAACGCGGAGATACCGATTGCGCGGATCACTTTACGTTTCTTTAACGGTTTTATCCTTTGCGCGAGCATAGAACACGCGCCGTAAAGAGTACCGATATGCAAGCCCGAAACGGCGAAAATATGCGCGATACCGCCTGCGCGGACGTTTTCTAAAACACCGCTTTCTATCCCCGACGAATCACCTGTTAAAATCGCGAACACGAGCGACGCGGTATCTTCGCCCATGCCTAAACATAAGCGTTTACGTAAATGCTCGCGGATAAAGGAAAACGGAGAGAATTTGGATGAAATCACCTGAACGCCATTTTCAGAACTCATAGCGTAGCGGATATCGTCGGCAAAGGAAGACGCCCCATAATCGCCGTATATTTGGAGCTTAGTCCATACCTGTCCTTCCGTGAAAATAACGTCGCCTACCTTGATATTTTCTTCGTCCACCCCTACCAGGTACGCGATGAGTTTGCCTTCGTAGGCTACGCCGTCTATCTTAATATCGCTTAAAACCACCTGCGCGCGTTCGTCGTAATACTGCGCCGACACCACCTTTCCGTTTACCCCAAGCTCGCCTTGTAGGATAGGCGAATCGAGATAGGAGGTAGCTTTGCCAAAATAGGAAAGTCCACCGACTATAAAAGCAAGCGTAAGAACGCAAACGGCTATCAGTACGGTTTTGTTTCTTAAAATAAAATACGCGGTAGCAAAAACAGGCAAGAGTAAAATCGTCCACCAAGCGGACGCGCCGTAAGCTACCACGCAAAACGAATAAAAAATCCCTAAACAAAGGAAAAGAAAAACGAACAGACAGGGACGGAAGTTAAATAACTTTCCGTCGTAATCCCACCATTCCGTTTTTCTTTCTTCGTTTTTCATTTGTAAACTATTAAAATTACGCTAACGTTATTCTATCCGAAACCGAGCGAACGAACAAGCCCTTATCTTCGCCAAGCGAAATGCAATCGTTGATAAAGAGCGCGAATTTTTCGCTCGGTTTCGCCACACGCAAGACGCTTGCGCAAAGGGTTACGATTTCGTCCACATAAAACACCACTAAGTCGGAGGCCA
>JAZQZK010000062.1:0-8049 GCA_045634025.1 Candidatus Scatosoma sp. | reverse complement strand
TCGGACCTTTCGTCCATGTCCTTAAAAAGGATTACAGCCAACTCTTATGTGCTTATTATAATTTATTTTTTTAACTTTGTCAAGTGTTTTTAGAAGAAAGATAGACAGATTTATTAAAACGCTCCTTTTTGGGGAGCGTTTTTCTATATGCTTTCAAAGTTGTTTTAAGTCATTGATGACTTCTTCTAGTTTTTTGCGTTGCAAAGTGTTGAGCATAGGCGAGAATTGCGTATAGAATTCGTCGATTTGCTCGTTCGTGAGCGTGCCTGCGCGCTTGGACGCTTCCGCTTGCTTTAAGAGTGTTCTAAACATTTCTACGCCACTTTTGCCTTCGTATTGACCGAGCATTTGCTTTGCAAAAGTCTCCATATCGGACGGCGGTTGCCCGTTATTGCTTGGCGCTCTGGTTTGCGTAAACTGTTCGGGGGTATAGTCTTTGAAACTTTTCATAGCTTTTCACTCCTTTCATTTCTTCTCTATTATTCTATTCCGCGTGGAAATTTTTGGACACGATTTTCATATACTGTGGTATGGAAATAATTTTTCTTTTTTGTTTGTATTATCTCTCACAACACCCCGATTTCCCGAACGCTATGAAACCGCTTTTGAGTAGCCTAAAAAATTCCGAAGAGATGCTTAAGTTTATGAACGAACTCTCGAATTTTTCGGAAATGTTTTCCTTTTTCAACTCAAAGCCGAGCGATAAGGACAACGCCACCAAACCTTCGCAACCACAAACGCCAAACCACCCCCCTACTCCCCCTACTACTGCAAAAACGGAGAACTGTGCTTCTAAAGCCGAAAAAGAACAAGAAAAAAATTCGCCCACTGCCACCGAAGGCATTGCGGACGAATTTATCGAACGTTGTTTACAAAATTATTTTAAAAACCGCTAAACCACCTTAAAGGGTGGGGGCAGGTACGAGATGAACGGACTTTTGTTTTTTATAAAATCTCTCAACCATATAAAAATATACTGCATTATGCGCTCCTAATTTATAAACTCGTAATTAACAGTAATACGCCGACAATAAGAACCATAAAGGCGATAAATAATGCAAATTTATAGATTTGTTTGATTATTTTTGTTTTTTCTAACGAATGATAAATGAGCGTATATCCGACGAGCCCCAATATTGCGTTTCCTATAAAAAACAAAGACATTTCAAGCCCCACCGTCCTTATTACGCCTGATAAAAGAATGGGTAAGTCTATGCTTAAACACAATACAAGCATAACGATAAGCGTAACTATAAGTAATTTTTTATTTTTTATCATATTTACCACCTTTATTCCTTTAAAAATAATTTTTTCTTGATCTATCTTATCAAAGACAAAAACCGCCGTTGACGGCAAGGTCGATACCTGTAACGTAGTCGTTTTCTTCAAGGAAGAGTACGGCTGAAGCCACTTCTTCGGGAGTCCCGAGTCTGCCTGCGGGAATTTCTTCTTCGAGCGCTAAAAGGTCTTCCTTTGAAAAACACGAGTTCATTTGCGTTTGGATTACGCCGGGGGAAACGCAGTTCACGCGGATTTTGGAGAGCGCAAGTTCTTTTGCGAGCGCTTTCGTGAACGCGATAAGCGCGCCTTTGCTTGCCGAGTACGCCACTTCACAGCTCGCCCCTACTTCGCCCCAAATGGAAGAGATATTTATAATCACTCCGCTTTGATTAGAAATCATTTGCTTCGACGCTTCCCTTGCGCAAAGGAAGGCGCCCGTCACGTTGACGGCGAACAGGTTGTCCCAGTCTTCTTTCGTGGTGTCTTGGATTTGTTTAACGAGCGACACGCCTGCGTTGTTGACGAGTACGTCCACTCTGCCAAGTTTTTTGAAAAGTTCCGTTACCGCGGTCTCGTCGCGAACGTCCACTTTATAGACTTCTAAACCTTGCTCTTTGCATTGCATTGCGGAAGTTTCGTCTTTTGAATAGGTTACCGATACTTGGTAGCCTTTTTTTTGGAAGGCGGTTGCGATTGCTTTGCCTATACCGCGAGTTCCGCCTGTTATCAATACCCTTTTCATTGTCATTTTACCTTTGATTTTCAAACAACGCCAACGCGAGTTTGGCGTTTTCTTCTTGCGTTTTTCCGTCCACTTCGAGCGTGTAATCGGCAACGGACTCGTACACGGGTTCACGCTCGTATAAAAGCGTTGCGACTTTTTCTTCTAAACTGCCTTCTCCGTCTAAAAGCGGTCTGCCGTTTTTTTCTAAAAGGCGCTTTACTATTGTTTCTTTGCTTGCCTTTAAGTACAAGATTTTTCCGTTGGTTTTGAGTAGTTCGACGTTCTTCTTGCGAAGGACCGCGCCACCGCCCAAGGAAATGACGAGTCCGTCTTTTTCGGCGAGTTTTTCAATCTCAATGCTTTCCAAGGAACGGAAGTACACTTCGCCGTGTTCTGAAAACAAATCGGAAATGTCGCCGTATTTGGACGTAATAATATTATCGACGTCCTGCCATTCTCTACCCGAGATCTTGGCGATCTTTTCCCCGAGCGCGCTTTTGCCCGCGCCCATCATTCCGTATAAAATGTAGTTCATAGCCTGTTCTCCTTGTTTAGAGTTTTATTCTGTTTTCGAAAGAATTTCGTTGAGTCCGACAAGGCCTGCGATATAGCTACCTGCGCCAAAACCGCATACCGTACCCTTACAAACGGCGGAAAGTACGCTGGTGTGGCGGAATTCTTCGCGGGCGTGGACGTTGGACATGTGGACTTCCACGACGGGAATATCAATCGCCGAGATCGCATCGCGAATAGCGTAGCTGTAATGGCTGTACGCGCCTGCGTTTAATAAGATTCCGTCGTATCCGCCCGATAAATACGCTTCGTGGAGTTTGTTTACGATTTCCCCTTCGACGTTCGTTTGATAGAACTCGACTTGGTCGCAACCGACTTCGCAGTACGCTTTTATATACGCGTTGATTTCTTCAAGCGTGCTTGTGCCGTAAACGCTTTGTTCACGCTTGCCCGTTAAGTTCAAATTAACGCCGTTGATTACTAAAAATTTCATAAAGATTTCTCCTTTTTGCTTTGGATTAAAAACTCCGAGTATAATTTTTTTGCTTGCGTTTCGCTCGGTTCTTTGCCTAAATATAAGCAATCCGCAAAATACGCTTGATAGAAAAGCATAGGCGCGCCGTTCAAAACTCTCGTACCTGCCCCCCTTGCAAGCCGTAAAAACTCCGTTTCTTCGGGGTAGTAGATAAGGTCTATCGCAAGGCTTGCGCCGTTGAAGGCACTTGCCCCGACAGGTGAAACGCCTACCGTATCGTGCATTCCAACGCCCGTTGCGTTGAGTACGATATCATACCCGCCTTTTTCTATTTCCGTTGCTTTTTTTACGCCAAGGAACACGCAAGTCTTTTCAAGCTCGGTTTTGTCTCTTCTATACAAGTACACGTCTGCGCCCTGTTCCTTGAAAACGATCCCCGTACTACGCCGGGCGCCACCTGCGCCAAGGATAAGAACTTTTTTACCCTTTAAGCAAACGCCTGCGTCCTTTAGCATCATAAGTATCCCTGCGCCGTCCGTGTTGTAGCCTTTTTTCGTTTTACAAACGACGGTGTTTACCGCGTTGAAGTCGATAGCGTCGCCACAAGGCTCGGTTAAATATTCTATCACGGTTTGTTTGTAGGGAATGGTTACGCTGAATCCGTCGTAGGAAGCGAGCAGATTTTTAACTTCGCTTGGGAAGGCGTTAGTAGGCGTGGAAATACAGTCAAAATCGCAGTCATATCCGAAATTTTTTAAGATAAATTTATGAATAATTCCGCTTTGTGATTTGGATACGTCTTTGCCTATTAGGGCAAGCTTTAACTTGTTCATCTCGTACCTGCCCCCCCTTAAAGCTCTAATTTATTGAAAAAATCGGGGAAGGAAACCGCGCAACAATCCGCGCCTAAAATACTTCCGCCTTTTTTAGATGCGATTAGTCCGACTGCGCCAGTCATGGCGATTCTATGGTCCAAACGACTGTTCACGACACCGCCTAAAAGTTCTTTCTTACCACGGATAATAAATCCGTCTTCCGTTTCTATACATTCTCCGCCAAGGGAATTGATAAGCTCCGCCGTTGCCGTGATTCTATCGCTTTCCTTTACCCTTAACTCCTTCGCGCCGTGGATACGGCTTTCACCGTCCGCAAACGCGCAAAGAAGGGCGACAAGCGGAAGTTCGTCGATCATGGACGGTATATCCTCGCCATCTAGTTCTATCCCTTTAAGATGCGATTTCTCAACGAGAATATCGGCGACTTCTTCTCCACAGCAAACGCGTTGGTTTTGGAGCGTGTATTTCACGCCAAGCTTATCAAACGCGCGAAAAATCCCCGCGCGAGTGGGGTTTACGCCGACGTTCTTTGATAGCGTTTTACCTTTGAGCGCGCCAAGCGACATAAAATACGATGCCGAAGAAATATCCGCAGGGACTTCTATATTGCGCGCGGTAAGCGTGCCTTTTTTAATAGAGACGGTATTACCGTCCACCTTTATATCCGCGCCCATATATTTGAGCATACGCTCGGTGTGGTCACGGGATTTTATAGGCTCGGTGACTGACGTTTCTCCATCCGCGGACAAGCCTGCAAGAAGTATCGCGCTTTTGACCTGCGCGGAAGGAATATTTAAGTTTATCTTTTTTCCTATAAGGCTTGATTTTGAAATTGTTATCGGCGGTTTGCCGTCCGTCGTTTTTATCTTCGCGCCAAGAACGGCTAAAGGCTCGGCAACGCGGTCCATGGGGCGTGAGGAAAGAGATTTGTCGCCGCGCAAAGTCGCTTCCACGCCTTTGCCTGCAAGTAAACCTGTTAATAAACGCATGGCCGTTCCTGAGTTTCCGCAGTTTAGCGTTTTGCCTGAAAGCAGGTCGGCTCTGCCACGGATATAAAAGGTCGTTCCGTCCTGTTTAACGTCCGCGCCGAGTTCTCGCATGCAATTTGCCGTGGATAGACAGTCTTCGCCTGTAAGCGCGTTCGTCACGATCGCTTCGCCGTTTGCGACGGCGTTTAGCATCAAAGCCCTGTGCGTGACGGACTTGTCCCCGGGGAGAGTAAATTCCCCTTCAAATTGAGTTCTCGGCTTGATTACTCGCATACCTGCTATGCCCCTTTGGTTTTTAGAGAGTAAATTCTTCGCTGGCTAAACGAAGTTCTTGTTCGTATTCTTCGTAGGGAAGAGCAAGCAAAGTCCACTCGCCTTCCGATTTTGCAACCGACATAACGATTTTGCCGTCGGCTAAATTTTTCTTGTCCTGTCTTGCTTTTTTCGTGAGTTCTTCAACTGATTTTAAGCTGGGTTTCGTCGTCGGCGAAATGCTTAACGCCGACTTCACGATAGAAAGTAAGTTCTCGCCGTACGCTCTTTCGCATACCCCTTTATTGATGGCGATTAGCGTTTCAAGCGCCATTCCGTAAAGCACGCTTTCACCGTGGGAAAGAGAGAACGCTAACTCGATTGCGTGCCCTGTCGTATGACCGATATTAAGGCATTTTCGTTCCCCGTTTTCCTTTTCGTCCTTTGCAACGACCTGCGCTTTGAGTTCTACGGCGCGAATGATAAGGTCGGTAAGATAGCTCAAATCAAGGGTTTGCAAGCGTGATTTATTTTCTTGAAGGGTGCGGTAAATTCTCTTATCTAACGCGGCGTATTTGACGAGTTCGCCTATTCTGCTTTTTACCTCTTTTTCAGGCAACGTTTTCAAAAAACTGGGCGCGATTAGAACTTCAAAAGGCTGATAGAACGCGCCGACCGAATTCTTCACGCCACCGTGGTTTACCGCCGTTTTTCCGCCGACGCTACTGTCGATTTGGGAAAGCAAGGTCGTGGGGATTTGCACCAAAGAAATTCCGCGCATATATAAGGACGATGCTAGGCCTGCAACGTCGCCAACGACACCGCCACCGACGGCGAATACGCGAGAAGTTCTTTGAAGTCCGCTTTCGAGCATTTTTTCAAGGAGCACGGAAAGCGTTTGGAAGTTCTTTTGTTCTTCCCCTGTTTTCATAACGAAAATTTCCGTGTTCGGGAAATATTCTTCAAAGAATTTAGGGTATAACGCGCGGACGGTTTCGTCCGTTATAACGAAGTTTTTTTGTGATTGCACAAGGGCAGGTATGCGTTCAAGCGATTCTTCACCGATGAATATTCTGCCTTCAAGCGAAGGGGTTTTTAATAAAATCTCTTTCATGTCCGCCTCACGGTAACGCATGATAGCGCGCGAGTACTTGAGCCATTGTGTCGCCGCCTAAACGCTCGGAAACGGCGTTTGCAAGCACTTCCGCGACCACCGATTCCGCGATGATTTGAAGGGCGAAAACGGCGCAAACGTCGCTACGCTCCGCGTTAGCAATCGCTTGTTCTTTGGTTATATAGTTTACCGTTTGTAAGCCTTGCATAAGGGTCGGGATAGGTTTCATAGCGATTTTTAAGACGATTTCTTCGCCGTTCGTCATTCCGCCTTCGATACCGCCTGCGTGGTTGGTTTTTCTAAAGAATGCGTTCTCGCCGTAGAAGATTTCGTCGTGGACGGATTTACCGCTTGTCCTTGCGGAGTCAAAGCCCATGCCGATTTCTACGCCTTTGACGGCTTGGATACCCATAAGCGCGCCTGCTAAACGAGCGTCGAGCTTTTCTGAATACGTCATCATACTGCCAAAACCGCTTTTTAAGCCACGGACACGGAGTTCGACTATTCCGCCTGCCGTGTCTCCGTTTTCTTTAAGAATGTCTATTTGCTTTTTCGCAAGCTCGCTTTTTTCTTTGTCTAAAATGCCAAGCTCTGTGGATTTTGAGTTTTTAAGCTCGTCGAAGGTGTAGTCGGTTTCGTCTTTTATAGAACAAATTTCGCGAACGCAACCGCTTATCTCTACGCCGAGCGTGGATAAGTACGCCTTGAAAATTCCGCCTGCAGCGACGCGGATTGCCGTTTCACGAGCGGACGCGCGTTCTAAAATATTTCTTGCGTCCGTTTGCTCGAACTTGATAACGCCTGTTAAATCGGCGTGGCCGGGACGGACGTTCACGAGCGATTTTTCAAGCATTTTTTGTTCGTCGCAAGCGGTACTCGACATGCAATCAGACCAGTTTTCATAGTCCTTATTCCAGATGCAAAGCGAGATCGGGCTACCGAGCGTTTCGCCATCACGAACACCCGATAAAATTTCGATTTCGTCCTTTTCGAGCTTTTGTCGATTTCCCCTGCCGTATCCTTTTTGGCGAAGGGCAAGCTCTGCGTTTATCTCGTCTAAATTGATTTTCAAGTGGGCAGGTATGCCTTCAATGATTGCCACGATCGCTTTGCCGTGGGATTCCCCTGCCGTCGTCAGTTTCATAATTTTGCAATCTCCTAACGTTAATAGCTTGTGAATACGAACTCCCCGTTTACGAAGTCGAGCGTGACTTTTTGTCCGTTTTTGATTCTGCCAAGTAGAATTTCTTCGGAGAGTTTGTCTTGGATTCTTCTTTGAATGACGCGTTTTAACGGTCTTGCGCCGTATTGACTATCGTACCCCTCTTCGACCAGTTTTTCAAGCGCGTTGCCGGTTACGACGAGCGCGATTCCGCGTTGTTCGACGAGACGTTTGGAAAGTCCGTCTATCATCTTTTCCGCGATTTTTGCTAAATTTTCTTTGGTTAAGCGACGGAATACCACCACTTCGTCGAGTCTGTTCAAGAACTCGGGACGGAATTTTTCTTTTAACGCGTTTGTGACGTCCGATTTCATACGCTCGTATTGCGCTTCGTCCGTGGCTTTGTCTTCCACGTCGCTACCGAACCCATACACGCCTGTCTTTTCCGCGCTCGACGATGCGCCGACGTTGGACGTTAGGATAATGACGGTGTTTTTGAAGTCTACCGTTCTGCCCTTACTGTCCGTTAAACGGCCGTCGTCTAAGATTTGCAATAACAAATTGAAAACGTCGGGGTGCGCTTTTTCGATTTCGTCAAACAAAATAACGCAATAGGGCGTGGTGCGCACTTTGTCCGTGAGCTGACCGCTGGACAAATCGTCGTAGCCTGCGTATCCAGGAGGCGCACCGATGAGCTTGGAAA
>JAZQZK010000061.1:0-3185 GCA_045634025.1 Candidatus Scatosoma sp. | reverse complement strand
TTTGTTTGAAGACAATGCGGAGTTTGTACTCGGGATGCGACTTGCAAACCTTGTACGGCAAGAACAAGATAAATCGGCGTGGATAATCGGGGGCGACGGTTGGGCGTACGATATGGGCTACGGCGGACTCGACCACGTGCTTGCAAGCGGAGAGAACGTGAACGTTTTGGTGCTCGACTCCGAAGTGTATTCAAACACAGGCGGTCAGTCTTCAAAGGCGACGGCGCTTGGCGCGGTGGCAAGATTTACAAGCGCAGGCAAGGGTTTACCGAAGAAAAAACTTGGGCTAATGGCAATGACCTACGGCTACGTTTACGTCGCGCAAGTGGCCATGGGCGCGAACAAGCAACAGCTTTTAACGGCGCTCACGGAAGCGGAACACTACGACGGGCCTTCGCTTATTATCGCCTACTCGCCTTGCATTTCACACGGGTTCAATATGAGCAACTGCATGGAAGAAGAACAGCTTGCCGTGGATAGCGGGTACTGGCATTTGTTCCGCTTTAACCCTGCGCTCAAAGCGGAAGGGAAATCCCCTTTTCTTCTCGATAGCAAAGCTCCAACCAAGAATTTAAGGGACTTTCTTCTCAACGAAAACCGTTTTTCAACGCTCTATAAAAGCTATCCCGACCGCGCTGAACGGTTATTCAAACAAGCGGAAAAGGAAAGCAAGGAGTGGTTTGAATTTTATCAAAAACTTACGACTTTGTAATATGTTTACGATTATAGACAAGGAAAAAGGCGCGAGATTCGCGCCTTTTTTCTTTAAAATCTTGCTTTTTCAATTTCTAATTTTGATTTAATTTCGTTTAATACGTATTTTGTTCCATTCGATCTATTAAACTGTCTAAGTTTATGTTCTTTTCCTGAAAGAGTTTCTTCCACGTCGTATTTTCTAAAGCACGTAAGATCTAATTTATAATCGCAAAGTTTAGAGCCGTCATCGCCAAAATACTTAATGGTGACGTAGAAAGCTAATCCGTTGTAAGTGGTTATCTCAAACTTAGCAAAGTTAGAAATAGGACACAAGAACTGATAATCTCCGTCGTAATAAATACCGAACACCTTGTCTTTATGGCTATAAACAAACCAAGCAAGAAGGTCGTTTTGAAGTTGGATTACCGTATCGAATTTACTCTTAAGTAACGCCTCTGCCTTAGCGTGTTCTTGATGATAATACGTTCTATTAAACCGTACGTCCGGATATTTTTTCTTTAATGAACTTTTTATAATCGGACATACTATAATTGCAATCGCTATAAAAATTAAAGCCAATCCCAAAGCTCCACCAAACGTAAAAAATAAAGCGAGCCCTATAAAAACCCAATTCCAAGTATCCAACGTTTTCAAAGCTTTCTTTCTTGCATCAGCTTGTTTCTGCTCGTCGGGTAAAAGCTTAAGGTTATGCACGTCCGCCTCATCACCCTTTAACTCTTTTTTGCGAATTACCTTACCATAAGTTATAGGTGCTTTCACGTCCGTTGCGTATCTTATTCCCTCTTTATCATTAAGAAGATTATCAATAGATACGTTATACATAGAAGATAAAACGCGGAGTTTTTCAATATCGGGAATTGATTGCCCCGTCTCCCATTTGTAAACCGCTTGACGTGAAACGTACAACTTGTCTGCGAGCGCGTCTTGAGAAAGACCTTTTTGCTTTCTTAATGTGATTAGTTTTTCTTGTAAAGTCATAAATACCTCCAAATAATGATTTTATAAAAAAATTATACAACGCCACGAAAATTAAAGCAACAACCAGTGGTTTACATTGTGTCAACTAGCGGTTTACATTGTAAATTTTTTGAAAAAAGTTTTGAAAAACGTCAAAAAAACATCATTTTTAGCCGAAAAATCATTATTCTCATTATTTATTTGATAGTTTTTAGGCTACACGGCATTAAGCAACTCTTCTCAACGCACTGTGTAGCCTATCGTTTTATCTTCTAATTAAATTTAGCCCATCATGATTTCGGAGATAACTTCCAAAACTTTATCGTGACAACCACCGCAACCAGTCGAACAATGGGTGATTGCTTGTACCGCGTTGAAGAGCCCTAACACGTCTTCAAATTTCGTGTGACCTTCGAGCGCGGTTGCGATGTTGTTATAGCTAACCTGCATACAGTTGCAAACCATATAATTTTCTTTCATTTTGATTACTCCTTATTTCTCTGCTTTGGGTTCGGGCACGATTTCACCGCCGACAAATGCAAGTACCGCTTCTCTCATCTTCTTCAAGTCGTTCGCAATCGCGCCTTTGAAACGAAGGGGTTTATAACGAATTTCCAAAAGACATTTCGGCGGTTTCATTGCCGTAAGTAAATTCAAACGCTTAACGCCCTTAAAACTGTCCTTAACGTCGTTACCACTCAACGCGTACAAGACGTCCTGCGGGAATTTATAAGGGTTTGCCGTGGAGATAATTACAAGCGGAGTTCTATCCTTTTCATCGACTTCTTTTTCGCGATAGGTATAGCAAACCGCCGTTGCAACGCCCGTGTGCGTGTCCATGGCGTAGCCGTATTCTTCAAAGATATCGTACATCGCCTCAACCGTACCGTCTTCTGTTGCGAAACCGCCGTAGAAATCTTCGCGGATAGCCTTAAGCTCGGCTTGGGTAATCGAATACTCGCCCTTTTCCGCCAAATTCTTCATTCTGTCCGCAATTACGTCCGCTTTACGAGAGCTCACTTCAAAGAGTAAGCGTTCCACGTTCGTGGAGACTAAAATATCCAGCGACGGGGACATGGTACGGAACAAATTACGATTTATACTATACGTACCCGTCTTGAAGAAATCTGCAAGGACGCGGTTTCTATTCGATGCAAAAATCACTTTACGGATAGGCAAGCCCATTTTCTTTGCGTACCAACCCGCAAGCGCGTCGGTGAAACTCCCTGCAGGAACGGCAAAGTCGATTTTGTCGCCCATCTCGATTTGATCGGAAGTTACAAGGTCGAGATACGCAGAGAAATAGTACGCAATTTGCGGAAGTACACGCCCGATATTCATAGAGTTCGCGCTGGAAAGACGAACGCCTGCATTTTGCAAACTTTCATTGAACTCGGTATCCGCGAACAAGCCCTTGACCGCGCGTTGACAATCGTCAAAGCTACCCTTGATAGCGGACACACTCACGTTCACACCGCTTTGCACGGAGAGCTGGAGCTTTTGCAACTTCG
>JAZQZK010000060.1:0-4839 GCA_045634025.1 Candidatus Scatosoma sp. | reverse complement strand
TTTTCGATACGCTTTGTGATAAGCTCTTTCGCCTTTGCAAACTGCTCTTTGAATTCTTCAGAAATAGTAGGAACGCTAGCATTTTCTTCGTTGCTAAAAATAGAAGTTTCCGCTTTTTCAAGGTACAAGCCCTTGTAAGCTACGTAAGAACTTGCATATTCATCACGTTCTTCAGTCTTTTCTTCAGGAATATTTTCGTAGTTATTTTGATATTCCGATGCAGGAATAACACCTTGTGGATAGTAGTAGGTATAATACCCACCGCCTAAATCCGAGCTGAGCGCGAATTGATTAACGACAGGATTCCACGTCTTGTACGTACCGTTTATAGAGAACGGAATCGCAAACGACGGGAACATCGTAAGCACGCACAAAAACGCAACTACGATGCTAATCAGCGTAATCAAAACGACCGATTTCTTTTTGCCCATTGAATAGCCTCCTAATTTGTTACAGGGCTTACCGCCCTTTACACAATGATACTTTTTTATTATAACTCATTTCGCATACGCTCGTCAAGTCCAAACGGGTTATATACGAAATTTTTTTATAGTTTTCACAAATTTTTAAGGATTTTTACTGTTTATTTAACAGCTTTTTCTCCGCTAAAATATGCATAGCGCATTCGATACGCTTTTTCATCATCTCACAGGTCACGCCGTACGGCTTATTGATATCGCCGTTGAAATGGTAATTGTTCGCGTTGCAACCACCCGAACAAATGAATTTTGCAAAGCAGTTTCCGCACTCTTCACGAGTGAAAAGGCACGCTTCCTTGAACGTTTCACGGATTTCAGGATGCACGATACCGTCCCACACGTTCCCAAGATAGAACTCCTTATCGCTCGCAAATTGATGGCAAGGATACAAGTCCCCGTTCGGCAATACCGAGAAATACTCGTTGCCAGCGCCACACGCCGAAACGCGCTTGGAAAGACAAGGCCCGCCTTCAAGGTCAATATTGAAATGGAAGAAATTAAATCCTTTGCCTTCTGCGTACGCCTTCAAATACTCGTCGCAAAGATTCTCGTATTCTTCATTGATACGGGGCAGGTGCGAGTCTTTGATCTGTAAATCGTCAATATCGGTAACGACAGGCTCCATCGAAATAGAGTCAAAACCTTCGTTCGCAAGGAAGATAACGTCCTTTGCAAAATCAAGGTTCTTCGCCGTGAACGTACCGCGAACGTAATAACTCTTGTCCCCACGCATCGACACGAATCTCTT
This sequence comes from Candidatus Scatosoma sp., assembly GCA_045634025.1. Lineage (GTDB taxonomy): Bacteria > Bacillota > Clostridia > Christensenellales > Borkfalkiaceae > Scatosoma. Next base: position 3,612 of record JAZQZK010000060.1, on the reverse strand, counting down.
GATTTTGTCGATAATCAAATCAAACGTACCCTTGCCGTTCATACTCTTTCTAATCGCGTCGTGAACTTCCTTTCTTCCGTCGATAGAAAGCACGACGTTTTCCATTTCCGCATTGAAAAATTCAATGACGTCGTCGTTTAGAAGCAACGCGTTCGTGGTCGTCGTGAACAAGAACTTCTTGCCGTACTTTTCACCCTGTTCTTTCGCGTAAGCAACGGTACTTTTAATAACGGACAAATTCATAAGCGGTTCGCCACCGAAGAAGTCCATTTCCAAAACCTTGCGGTTTCCGCTGTTCTTGATAAGAAAATCCACCGCCGCCTTCGCCGTTTCTTCGTTCATGGACTCACGCTTGGAATGGTACGCGCCTTCGTCCGCGAAACAGTATCTGCAACGGAAATTACAGTCGTGACAGATATGAATACAAAGCGCCTTGACTTCGTTGCTCTTCATAGGATAGGACTTCACTTCTTCCTTGTATAAAAGCCCTGCGCCCTTCAAACCTTCAACGTCTGCAAGAATTTCTTTCACTTGCTCGTCGGAAATATAGGTAATATCCACGTCCGAACCATTTTGCGCCTTGAGATAATCGGCGGTAGGCTTATCGCATTCGTGCAAAGAACCACTGCCGACGTCGTATATATAATTTTTATCTCGATAATTAAAAACGTGTATCATAAGTAAACACCGAAAATTTTTATTTGAAAACGGCAAAAAACGGCGCGTAAACTTTACGCGCCTATACGCCGAATAGATAAGAGCTTATTTACGTTCGATTTTTTGTTCGCGCGTAACTCTTTCGCAGGATTGATTACCAACGGTACAGCTGGTTTTGCAAGCAGATTGACAAGTGCTTCTGCATTCGCCGCAACCGGTAACTTTCTTATCTTGGGGTTTTGCAATCGTTTTAATCATAAGTCTATCTCCTGATTTGATTTATTATAAGTATTATAATACATTTCGCCTAAAAAAGCAAGTACTTTCTGCCACTTTTTTGTATTTCCCGCATAAAAATTCCAGCGGCGGATTTTTCCGCCACTGGACATCGTTTTTTTAGTTTTACCTACCAAATCGCAACCTCGCCGTTTTCGTTATAATGCCAACAGTCTGTTACGTTCGTTTCACTGCAATAATAAGGTTGCATTTATCAAGGCTTCATTACCAGAATAAATAATAATTTCAGCCCAATCTTCCGAAGTACCCTTATAATATACATTCGATAAACCACCGCAATTATAGAACGCATAACCGCCGATTGAAGATATAGAGTTTCCTATAACTATACTTATCAAGCTTGTGCAATGAGAGAAACAATATTCCCCTATAGAAGTTAGCGAATCACCTAATTTTACGGTTCTTAAATTCTTACAACCAGAAAATATGTAATTACCAATAGAAATTACCGAATTTGGAATTGTTACACTTGTTAATTCTGAGCAATTATTAAACGCATAATTATCGATATAAGCAACCGAATTTCCTATTGTTACACTCCTTAAATATCTACAATTAGCAAATGCAGCATATTCAATAGATATTACAGAATTAGGAATCGTAATATCTGTTATAGTACAGCCTTCAAACGAATACGGAGCTATTATTCTTGTATTACAATTAATCAATGTTGTAGAATCACTTCCCTCAACTAACATGTAATAAGGATTTGTCCCACTTCCTAAATATTTACAATCTTCGTATATATTAAACCGCAATAAATTACAATTTTCAAACATCGCGTTACCAATAAAGGTTACAGAATCCCCGAGCGTTACATTTATTAAACTTGAACAATTCGAGAAAGCATTGTCGCCAATAGAAATTACCGAATCGCTCATAGTTACACTTATTAACCTTTTATATTTTGAGAATGCATAAGCTCCAATGAGTGCAACCGAATCACCTAAAGTTATGTTTCTTATATTATAGCAACAGGTAAAAGCGGATGCTCCAATAGAAATTACAGAATCGCCAATTATTACATCAATTAGCCCTTCACAATTAAAAAAGGCTGCGTTCCCAATATGTGTGACGGAATTTGGAATTATAATACTTGTCATGTATTTACACTCATAAAAAGCAGAATCCGCAATTATTTTTGTATTTTGGTGAATTGTATATATTGAGTCGTTTTTGCTTTCAATTGAATATAAAGCATAATAATCATTCCCCTCAGTCCCTAAGTATTTACAACCCTCAAGAATTTTATATTGAAGACTCGGACACATATTAAAGGCTTGCCCACCGATATAAGCAACCGTGTTTGGAAGAGTGAAACTTGTTATTTTTTTACAACCATAAAACGTATAACTACCGATAGACGTTAATGAATTCGGAATAGTTATATCCGCTAATTCTACACAACCATAAAATGCATAATCACCGATAGATGTTATCGAATTAGGGAGTTTTACAAAAGTTATTTTATGATTGTTATAAAAAGCTTTCTTATGAATACTTTTTACCGGTAAATCTTGATAAGTTGAAGCTATATAAACTTCAGTAGCGTCTCCATCGTAGCCAACCACTTCCGCATAAGTACCATCCGATGAAATCTTGTAACTCAACCCTTCCGTTTCAATAATCTCATTACAAACCAAGCACGCGACGGAATCTATCAAACTATGCTTACCCTTTTCTTTGATATCATCGCAGGTATTACAAGCTATCCAATGGTAAGAATCATCAACGGAATATTCTTCATCCCAAACATGGTCTATAACATCTGTATAATTTGTTACTTCAATCTTCCCGCAAAAACCACAAGTTTTAGTATCATAACCTTGCTCTTGACATGTGGGAGCGGTTGTTACGACATCCCAAACATGGTCTATAACATCCGTGTAATTCGTTGTTTCAATCTTCCCGCAAATCGTACAGATTTTTGTGTCGTAGCCTTGGGCTTGACAGGTAGGAGCGGTTGTTACGACATCCCAAACATGGTCCGCTTCCGAGCCTTGTTTCCATTCAACACTATTGCACGTAGAACAGGTACGGAAGAATAATCTATCTTGACAAAGCGTATAGTCGCCCGTAACGTTTACCCAAGCCCCGCAGCTATGTATGTGCTTATCGGGCATCACTACCGTTTGCGTACTTCCGTCCGTGAACGTGATTTTCAAATCGCCATTCTCGTCGTATTCCACCTTTTCAATACCAACGCCTTGTTCACCTTGCGGTCCTTGCTCACCTTGCGGACCTTGTTCGCCTTGCGGTCCTTGTTCACCTTGCGGTCCTTGTTCACCTTGTGGTCCTTGTTCGCCTTGCGGTCCCTGTTCGCCTTGCGGTCCCTGTTCGCCTTGCGGTCCCTGTTCGCCTTGCGGTCCTTGCTCACCTTGCGGTCCTTGCTCACCTTGCGGTCCTTGTTCGCCTTGCGGTCCTTGTTCGCCTTGCGGTCCCTGTTCGCCTTGCGGTCCTTGTTCGCCTTGCGGCCCTTGTTCACCTTGCGGTCCTTGCTCACCTTTCAGCCACGCGATAAAATCAGCTTCTGCGCCGGAGTGACCAAGCTCAAGCCAAATTTCATAAGCAGACTTTCCTTCTTGACCGTTTTCTCCCGTTTCCCCTTTATCTCCTTTATCTCCTTTAATGGTTGCGAGCCATTGCTCATAAGGAAGT
>JAZQZK010000059.1:0-9582 GCA_045634025.1 Candidatus Scatosoma sp. | reverse complement strand
ACGGAAAATCCGTTTTTGGGTAATTCGTTCATAAAAAATCTCCGTGGTCGTTTTTGAATAGTGTAACAGACCACGGCAGGAGAAATTTGAAATTTAAAATCGAAAAAGAAGGAGTTTTGGGGAAATTCCCCAAGTCAGCTCTCGACGGGGAACCCAAGACTAATCAAAATGGCGCGGTTGACGCGATTCATGGTCGCAGGCGGAAGCTCGCCTATTCGTTCTTTTAGCCTACGTTTGTCAAGGGTGCGTATTTGTTCAAGCAAAATCACGCTGTCCTTTGCAAGCCCGTAGGCGGAGGGGAGTTCAATGTGCGTAGGTAGCTTGGCTTTATTGATTTTGCTCGTCACGGCGGCGGCGATAATGGTCGGGGAATATTTATTCCCCACGTCATTTTGCACGACGAGTACGGGCCGAATCCCACCCTGCTCACTCGCCACGACAGGAGATAAATCCGCATAATACAGTTCACCGCGTTTAACAACCATAACCTTTTACCTCTCGTAGAAAACACTCCCTTACTACATTATATGTAAAAAGAACCGTTTCCGCTAACGATTATAAACCAAAACCCGTATCTTTATACCTGTTTTTAAGCTATCTATTTGGAGTTTTTCGCTAAACAAAAACGGCGGCGGAAAATTCCGTCGCCGTTTGCTATATCAATATTTTGCGTTAGATAATATACGCGTCGTTTTTAGCAGGGAGAGAGTCAAGCTCTTCCTTTTTCTTTTCGTAGCCTGCCTTACCAAGCAAAGCAAACGTTGCTTTCTTGCCTTCTTCAACGCCGGGTTGGTTGAAGGTGTCGATGTTGAGCATTGCGCCTGCGTATGCCGTTTGGAGTTCGAACAAGAACAAAAGTTGTCCGAGCGTGAACGCGTTAAGTTCAGGGATATAAAGGGTGTAGTTCATTCTACCAGCTTTCGTGAGCGCGTAAGCGGTTGCCGCGTTTTCGGCTTGGATAAGTTCTTCCATCGTATGTCCGCCAAGGAATGCTACGTCGGGAATGTTTTCACAACCGTGGGGGATAGGCATTTCACAAGCGTACTTGTCAAGCGACAAGAGCGTTACCACCTTATCGTAAGGGCCTTCGGTGTAGAGTTGAACTTGGGAGTGTTGGTCGGTTACGCCGAGCGATTTAACGGGCGTTTGACCAACGTTGCAAGGCTTACCGTCAAGCGTGACGTTCTTGCCGAGCGATTCAGCCCAAAGCTGACAATACCAGTCTGCAAGGTATTTTAAGTTGTCCGAGTACGGCATCATAACACCAACGTTTTTGCCTTCTTCCATAGCCGCAACCTGCAACACCGCGCACATAAGCGCAGGGTTTTTAGACGCTTGAGGACGGTTACAAATACTATCCATATACGCCGCGCCTGCGAGCATACCGTTGATGTCGATACCAACGACCGCCGCGGGCAACAAACCAACGGGGCAAAGCTGGGAGAATCTACCGCCAACGCCGTCGGGGAGCACGTAGCTCTTAATTCCGCCAAGCTCGTCGGAAATCTTTTTAAGATTACCCTTATTTGCGTCGGTGGTGAAGATGACGTTATCTTTAATGTTTACGCCTTTCTTTTTAAGCTCGTCCAAGATAATAAGGTACTGCGTCATCGTTTCGCTAGTCGCGCCCGATTTTGAGATAACGTTAAAGCAGGTCTTTTCAGGTTCGATAACGTCGAGCAAATCGCGCATACGAACGGGGTCAACGTTGTCTTCAACGTAGAATTTAGGGCCCTTTCTCTTGTTCTTGGGAAGGTCGTTATAATGCAAATGGCAAAGCGCGTTGAACGCCATGATAGGACCGAGCGCGCTACCGCCGATACCAAGCACTACGAAGTACTGGAATTTCTTTCTAATTTCACGAGAAGTTGCAAGGATATCCGCAACGATTTCCTTTTGGTTGTAGGGGAGTTCCGTCCAACCCATGAAAAGCTCGTCCTTGCCACGGTTTTCCTTAACGAAACGGAAGGCAGACGTTGCCTTTGAAGAATACGACGAAAGCTTTTTCGCAGAGAACCCCTTATCGCCAAGGAAGGTGTCCGTCATGTTGTTGTAATCGAGTCTAACACGCATGGAATTGCGCCATTCTTTAGTCTTGTAACCCATAAAAATCTCCTTTTTAACCGAAAAAAATCGGTTGCTAAAATTATTGTAAAACAAATTTACGTAATTGTCAAGGGTACGACGATAAAATTGTCTGATTTTTAGCATTTTTAGTTAAAATTTCTTATTTTGGGGTGGTTTACCGCCGTTTTTACTCCCCAACGCCAAAAAGTACAGCGACGCCGTGAACAAAAGGAGCAGTAAACCGATACTCACGCAAGCGAAAAACTCGCCGAAAATCCCTGAAATTAAGCTCTTCAAAAGTTGACCTATTAGGCTGGTTGGTAAAACGAGCGCGCAAATTAGCATTAGATTTTTATAGAACTTCTTGTCAAGCGGACATTGTTTTTGCAGGAATATCAAATTAAAAATTGCTGTTAGCGTGAAGTTTTCGCCCATGCCAACGAGATAGGCGTAACCGCCTATTTTTTGTGGTAAAAGCAGTACGGAAAGAATTAAAAACGCCGAACCGAGAAGAAAGACCTTAAAGGTTTGCTTGGTGAAGCCGAGCGAGTTTAAAACGGTCGTCGTAATCATGGAAATCGTCATTGGTAACAGGATTGGGCAACAATTTCTTATCATTTCCCCTGCGAGCGCGGACGAGAAAACAAGCCCGCCGATCTCTTCGCCAAGCGTGAAAAGTAAGGGGATAAGTCCGCCTGCAAGAAGAAAAGAAATAGTGAGTCCGCTTTGAATAGTCCGCTTTAATTTTGCGGTGTTTTCCGTGTAATAACTCTCGCTTAGCGTGGGGGAAATCACCACGGAAATCGAGCCGATAAGGGTGGCAGGTAAGAGAAGAACGGGTAAAACCATGCCCGTCACCACGCCGTAAATCTTCATCGCTTGTACCTGCGACGTACCCGTTCTCACGAGCGCGAGCGGTAACACGATGGCGATTGCAGAGCTTAAAAGCGAGCTTGTGAGCCGTACCGACGTAATGGGCAGGGTTGCGACAAACAGCGTTTTTGCAAGCGGTAACGGGGATGTGAATTTGCCTTTTTTTGAGAGAAAATAAAGGACGGAAATACTAAACGAAACCATATACGCAAGGGTGTTCGCCCACGCGACGCGTTCAAGCAAAGGCGTTTTTCCGTTCAGGCTTAAAAACAGGATACCCGAAAGCACCTGAACGCTTTCTTCAATCACTTCAAACAGGGTAGGCGCGACGAATTCTTTATTCCCCCAAAAATAACCGCGAAGGCAGGCGAACGCGGAAGCGAAGAACGAACCGAGAAGTAAAATTTTTAAGACGGGCAGACAACGTTCGTCGGGTAAAAGTACGGGGGATAAAAACGGCGAAAGTAGTAAAAACAACAGGGCAGGTACGAGAGAAAGGATAGCGGAAAGGAGTAACCCCGACGAGAGTGTTTGCGTTTCTTGCAGGGGAGTGTTTTGCGCTTTGTACTTTGTGATAAAACGAGAAAGAGTAACGGGTAATCCGCCCACGCCAACGGTTAAAAATACCCCGAAAATGGAAAGGGAGGCTTGGTACACCCCAAGCCATTCTTCGCCGAGTTTATGCGAGAGTACGATGCGGTATAAAAAACCTAATCCGCGTTCGATAAACGAGAAAAGGGTTAAGAAAGTTGCGGTTGCGTAGAACGCTTTGGTGGATTTTTTCATAGTATATCGTACGCGAGAGCCCCGCCCGTTATGCTAGACAGCATATTTTTTTTGGCGTTCGCATAGGATAGAGTGATGCTGAAACTCGAAGAAAAACAACTACATATAGTAAAACAAGGTCAAACGCTACGCTCGATAGCCCGCGCCTATAAAATCCCTGAAACGGTACTCGTTTTAGAAAACGGACTTCAAGCCGAGCCGTACGTTGGTCAAGTCTTAGCGTTGTCTAAAAAACGTGGGGATTATTATACCGCGCAGGCAGGGGATAGCCATGAACTGCTTTGTGGGTCGAAGGGGAATTATAAACAAAAAAACGGCACGGAAATCTTATATCCGCAAATGAAGGTTTGGTTGTAACCAAAACTCTTTAAGACGGCATATTTTATAGTAGTAATTGATTGCGAAAACGCCCGAGCGCAGACTATACATATTCGCATTCACGCGTCGGGCAAACTTTTAGGAGGTTTACTATGTCGTTTTATTCTAATTTTCAATCGGATAAATGCCCCGGCGCAATTACGGGCAATCCCTTGAACGGTTTGACGGAAAAGGTTTGTATTCAGGCGGAGAAGATTTTCGACGCGTGCATTAAACAGACCCAGCTTGAAAACTATACGCTCACGCTCACCGATTTATCGCCCGAAAATCCCACCTATCCCTTGACGTTCATTAGCGCTCGATCGCTCACGAGTGAAGGTACGGTCACAAACCTTACCGTTGATCGCCAAACGGATAAACCCTGCGCGCGGGTACAGGCAACCGTATCTATTCCCGTCGAAGTGCTTTACACCGACGCGGCAGGGGTAGAAGGTAGCGCGACGGCGACTGTGTCCTTGCCTGTTGACGTGCTTATGTTCGTACCTGCCCCTTCGATTATTCCGTACACCGTCCGCGCGGTAGTGAGCGCGGTTGCGCCTGACGCGACGTTCGTGACGGCGACGGAAGGCTTTACGGCGTCCGTGTGCGTGACGGTGATTTTGAAGATTGCAATGCCTGTGGAACTGCTCGTCCCTTCGTACGGCTATTGCGTAATCCCGCCCGCGCAGGAATATTCCCAAGAAGTCTGCGCAGGGTTCTTTGAATTACCGCTCTACCCCCAAACCCGTCCCTGCGCTTGTAAGGGTGGTTGTTAAGGTTCTAGAAAATAAAAAACAAAACCGCCGAACGTTCGGCGGTTTTACTTTTATATACAGATTGAATTATTCTTCCGTAGGAGTTTCAGCGGTTTCAACTTCTTGGACTTCTTCCGCTTCAACTTCTTCAACCGTTTCAACGACTTGCGCAGCTCTACGAGCGGAAAGTTCTTCCGTCATTTTAGCAACCGTCTTCTTGTCAAGGTTGTAGATGAAAGCGATAGCAACGAACATTACGACTGCGCTGAAGGTGTATAACGAAGCAACGAGCCATTTCATCGTTTGAGCAACTTCGAAGGCTTGGTCTGCGCCCATTTCACCAACGTAACCGAGCCAACCCATGATAACGACAACAACCGACGGGCCAAGACCTTGCGCGAGTTTTCTGAAGAAGGAGTGTAAGGAGTAAACCGTACCTTCTTCCTTCGTGCCGTTCTTCCATTCGTTATAGTCGATAGCGTCTGCCATAAGCGCCCAGCTAACGCAGGTATAGAAACCTAAACCGAAGCCGAAGAATGCTTGCGCTACTACGTAACCAACGAGCCCTGCCATACCGTTCCCAAGAGGAAGGAAGAGAAGGAGCGCGCCGAACGTACTAACTGCCGCGCCGACTGCGCAGGATTCTTTTTTGCCCCATTTATCAACGATTCTCTTGATGAAGGGCATGAAGAAGAACATAGGCAAGTAACCGATTAACATAACGATACCGGATACCTTCATAGCCACGTCTTTAAGCGCTTCGTTTGCGCCGAAGTAGGACTGGAACAATACGGTGGTAGCAGCGGACGAGCCTTGCATACCGATAAACATACCCATAGCGGCAAGCGTTGCGCCAACGGCTGCGGGGTTTTTGATGAAGTTCTTCATTGCTTGAAGAATGTTGAACTTTTCAGTTTTTTCACTGATAGTAACGCTGTTTTCTTCTACGCGAATGGTAGTCGTTTTAAGCATTGTGATAAAGCAAACAAGACCGATAACACCCATTACGAGAGCGGCTACGAATACGACTTCACCTTTAAGGTTGTTGCTTGCGTCGTAGCAAAGCATGGGAAGTAATACCATAGGTAAAATGTTACCAATCATAGAGCCGATAGAACGCCAAGTCGAGAGTTGGGAACGTTCGGAACCGTCGGTGGTGATAACCGACATCATCGAGCCGTAGGGTACGTTTGCAACGGTGTAGAACGCATCCCAAAGCACGTAGCCGAGTACGAACATAACGCATCTCATTACCTTGGGCGCGTTAGGCAACGGCAAGAAGAAGAATAATCCCGAGAACACCAAGCCCATTGCGCCTACGAAGATATAGGTCTTGAACTTACCGTTCTTATAATTTCTCTTATCCGCGTCGAATAACGAGCCGAGAAGGGGGTCGTTGATAGCGTCCCAAATTTGAACGATTAACAATAAGGTTGCGTAGAGGTTTTCCCCAAGTCGCATGAATTGCGTCCAGAACACGAACATAATCGTATTCTTCAAGGCAAAACTCATGTTACATCCAAGGTCGCCTGCCGCATAGGATAGCTTGTCCCTCATACCGAAAGGACGTTGTGTTTCTGCTTTCTTCATAAATTCCTCCTGTACATATAGTTTTGATCGAGCATTGTCTACATTATAATTGAAAAAAAAGAATAAGTCAATACTTTTTAGCGGAAAAAATAGGAGTTTTTGTTGGTTTGTGCAGAAAATTGATAAAAAAATCCAAAATAGCCCGTCTTTTTTATATATTTTTGAACAAATTTGCTTTTAATCCTTGACAAAAACTTGCATTTACGCTATAATGTAAATTGAAAAATTGTGGGGGATACCCATCAGCAAAAACCTGGAGGAATTTATGAGAAAAATCATCAACTTAAACGAAAACTGGGCGTTTTTTAAGGGCGTAACCGACGTTACCGCGCTCCCTGAAACGAGCGAAACCTTGAATTTGCCCCACACGTGGAATGCAACGGACGGTCAGGACGGCGGTAACGACTATTTCCGCGGTACTTGCGTTTATAAAAAGACTTTGAATAAGTCCGAACTTCCTACTACGGACAAGTATTTCTTGGAAATCCAAGGCGCGAACTCGTCTGCGGACGTGTACGTGAACGGCAAAAAACTTGCTCATCACGACGGCGGTTATTCGACGTGGCGCGTAGATATCACGGATGAGCTTAACGAAAACACCGCGCTTTTGATTGCGGTTGATAACGCTCCTAACGACCACGTTTATCCCCAAATGGCGGACTTCACGTTCTACGGCGGTTTGTACCGTGACGTGAACCTTATTTGCGTACCTGCTACCCACTTCGACCTTGAATACTACGGTGGCAAGGGTATTATGGTAACGCCGATTATGGACGGCGCGAACGCGAACGTGGAAGTGGTTTCTTTCGTGAAAAACCTTCAAGAAGGCGACGAAATGAAAATCGGGCTTTACGAACGCGGAAGCGAAGAGCCTTTCGCAACCGCTACTGGCGAAAAAGCAAACTTCGTAATTGAGAACGCAAGACTTTGGAACGGTCGCAAAGACCCGTACCTGTATTGCGCTGAAGTGGAAATTTACCGTGAAGGCGAAGTGATTGACTCCGTTTGTACGCGTTTTGGTTGCAGAAGTTTTGAAATCGACGCTGAACGCGGTTTCATATTGAACGGCGAAGAATATCCTTTGCGCGGTGTATCCCGTCACCAAGACAGACTTGGCGTTGGTAACGCGCTCACCAAAGCTCATCACGAAGAAGATATCGAGCTCATTTTAGAAGTCGGCGCGAACACCATTCGTTTGGCTCACTATCAACACGACCAGTATTTCTACGATCTCTGTGACGAAAAGGGCTTGGTGCTTTGGGCGGAAATTCCTTATATCTCCAAGCATTTGCCTGGCGGTAGAGAAAACACGATTTCTCAAATGAAGGAACTCGTCGTTCAAAACTACAACCACCCCGCAATCGTGGTTTGGGGGCTTTCCAACGAAATTTCTATCGGCGGTTCGGACGAGGATTTGTTGGAAAATCACCGCATTTTGAACGATTTAGTGCACGAAATGGACAAGACGCGTAAAACGACGATTGCGGCGGTTTCTATGTGTAAAATGGACGATCCGTATTTGCTTATTCCCGACGTCGTTTCCTACAACCACTATTTTGGTTGGTACGGTGGCGATACGTCCATGAACGGGCCTTGGTTTGATAAATTCCACGCGACGCATCCCACTATTCCTATCGGTGTTTCCGAATATGGTTGCGAGGCGCTCAATTGGCATACTTCTACCCCGAAACAAGGTGACTACACCGAAGAATATCAAGCGTATTACCACGAAGAACTCATCAAACAACTCTTCACGAGAAAGTATATTTGGGCTACTCACGTTTGGAATATGTTCGACTTTGGCGCAGACGCGAGAGCAGAAGGCGGTGAAAACGGACAAAATCACAAAGGCCTCGTTACGATGGACAGAAAGTATAAAAAGGACGCTTTCTACGCATACAAGGCATGGCTTTCCGACGAACCTTTCGTGCACCTTTGCGGTAAGCGTTATATCGACAGAGTGGAAGACGTTACCAAGGTGACGGTATATTCTAACCAACCCGAAGTAGAACTCTTCGTGAACGGTGAAAGTCTTGGCAAGAAGACTGCGGAAGATCACTTCTTCTATTTCGACGTGCCCAACGTTGGCGAAAGCGAACTCGTAGCTAAAGCGGGTGAACTCACCGACAGCGGAAAAATCCGTAAAGTTGATGAAATGAATATGGACTACGTTCTCGTAGAAAAGGGCGCAGTTCTCAATTGGTTTGATATCGACGCTCCCGCGGGAAGATTCTCTCTTAACGATAAAATTTCCGACATTATGTCCTGCTTGGGCGGTAAATTGTGGTTCGTTAGGCTTGGTTTAAAGCTTAAAAAGAAGCTGAATGCAAACAAGAAAGGCGATAAGAAATCAGGCGGTTTCGACGTGGATTTAAAGGGTGGAAACGGTAGCGATATCATGGGAATGCTCGGCGGATTTAGCGTACTTCGTTTGAGCAGTATGATGGGTATGATGAATATTTCTTTCACGAAAGAAGAGCTCTTAAAGTTGAATAAGCAACTCAACCGTATCCGCAAGCCTAAAAACTTAAGATAAGGAGAAAACACTATGCAAATGACCTTCCGTTGGTACGGCGAAGGTAACGACCGTATCAAATTATCGGATATCAAGCAAATCCCCGGCGTTTCGGGTATCGTATGGGCGTTGCACGATAAAATGCCCGGCGAGATTTGGAGCGAAGAAGAGATTGCGAAAGTAAAAGCGCAATGCGACAAGTATGGTTTTAATATCGACGTTGTCGAATCGGTAAACGTACACGACGATATTAAAATCGGTTTGCCCACGCGCGATCAATACATCGCAAATTACATTCAGACCATTCGCAACCTTGCGAAATTTGGCGTAAAAGTAATTTGTTATAACTTTATGCCCATTTTCGACTGGACGAGAAGTAATCTTTTCCACGAAGTCGGCGACGGTTCGACCGCGCTTTTCTATGAAAAGGGTATGATTCAAGACGATTATAACGCGATGGCGAAATATATTTTGGACTTTACGGAAAAGTACAATATGTCCTTCCCCGGTTGGGAACCCGAACGTATGGCGAAGTTGGACGAGCTGTTCAAAGCGTATGAAGGCGTAACGAAAGAAAAGCTTTGGGAGAATCTTAAATATTTCCTTGAAGCGATTATGCCCACCTGTCGTGAATGTGAT
>JAZQZK010000058.1:0-6407 GCA_045634025.1 Candidatus Scatosoma sp. | reverse complement strand
GTATTTCCTTCAAACTAACTACACGTATAGCGACAATGGAACGGACAAGTCCACGACCGTTTATAAGACTTCGGGCGGTAAAGAATACGTATCTATCAAGATTACGCTTACCGACGACGGCGCAAATAAATACGACTATATGCTCGACTGGTATCTTGCAAAAGCAACCGCTACCATAGATACCACGAAGGCAGGATTTACCGCAACGGAAGGGTACACCGATATCGGTTACGTTCAAGTTTATGCGAACAACGAAGAAGGCGCGAAGTACACCTTCGTTGAGCTTGATGAAACGGATAAAGACGACCTTAAGAATAAATTCACGGAAAATCAAGCGTACACCGATTTCGTTGCAGCGCTTAAGGAAACTGAAAAAGAGCTTTCCGCAGGTGAAGGTTCGTACTTGTACTTGCCTTCCATGAAGGGTTTGTTCAGCGACAACGGTGGCTATAGCAACCTTAAGTTTACGATCAGCTACAAGACGACGTCGAACAATACGGCAAAAACGACTGCTGGTTTGTCCGCATCTTCCTTGAAACTTGAAGTTTCTGAAGCAGGAACGTACGAATTCAAGGTATTCGCCGTAGATAAAGCAGGTAATAGCATGAAGTATTACCTTGACGGCGAGTTGGTTGACGTTACTTCGTCTAACGTTTGGGATATCGAAGAAATTCCTTCGTTCAGCGTTAAAGTTGCGCACAAGGGCTTGACGGTTGAAGAAAGCGGCAAGAAGAAGGAATCGGAAGTTCTTTACGGAACGTACGACATTCCTAACTTTGACTTAATCGGTTCTGCTAACGCTACCAAAGAATATAAATTGTTCTACATTGATCAAGCAAAAGCGCAAATGTACGTTGGTAAACTTCACGAAGTCTCCTTCTCTAGCATTGCTAGTAGAGCGGAAACGTTGAAGGCTACCGTTGAAGAACGCGGAATGGAACTTTATAAGCTTGCTTACGCAATGGAAGTTACCGGCGACGAAGTATCTGCAAGAGCGCTCGTTAAAGACGCTTTCTTGGAAATCGACGAATACAACGATAAGATTGACAAGGAATTGCACGAAAACGACTGGAATAATTCCGACAATGCTTACGCATGGAAACCTAGTTCTCGTACCTTCTGTCCCCAAGAGACGGGCTTGTATTTAGTACTTGCGTACTTTACCGATCCCGACGTTGCGGCATACGACGCAGGCGCGTACGTAGTTGTTTCCGTAGAAGCGAAAGAGGACGTTATTAAGGGCGAAACGCAATGGTTGAAGAATAACATGGTTTCGGTTATTCTCTTCGGTATTGCAGGCGTGATGCTTATTTTGATTGTTATTCTACTCGTAGTTAAACCTTCCGACGAAACGCTTGAAGATTACGACGAAGTTCAAACGAAGAAGGCAAAGAAAACGAAGAAAGAAAAAGCAAACGAAAAGGCTCTTGAAGACCTTGATAAAGAATAATTAAAATATTGACCGTCGCTCTAAATGGAACGGCGGTCAGTTTTTTAGGCGGTGCAAATGTTACGGTTAGTTTGTGAAGAATCTACAACGTTAAAAGAGTTTACGGAAAACAATTACGCGCAAGCGTCTTTTGTTTGGAATATTCTTTTGAAAAATAAGGATATAAAAGTCAACGGTAAAAAAGTCGGACAAAACCTTCCATTATCCGTTGGCGATGAAGTCGTTTACTATTTAACCGAAAAGCAAGCGCAAAAAAAGGTTTTTGAGATCGTTTACGAGGACGAAAACGTCGTTGTCGTGGATAAGTCTAGCGGGGTAAATTCCGAAGCTGTTTACCAGAGTTTGCAAAGAGAGAAGGGGGGCAGGTGTGGATTTATTCACAGGTTGGATAGAAATACCATGGGCTTGATGATATTTTCCCTGAACGAAAATGCGGAAAAGGAACTCTTGGCTGCGTTTAAGGAGCGTACGGCGGAAAAAATCTACCACGCGTTGTGTTTCGGCTCGCCAAAACAAAATAGCGAAGTGTTCACGGCGTACTTAAAAAAGGACAAAGACAAGGCAAAGGTGCAGATTTTTGATTACCAAAAAGAAAACGCCGAAAAAATTGTAACGGAGTACTCCGTTATGGAAAAGCACGGAGAAACGTCAAAACTTAAAGTATTTTTACATACGGGGAAAACCCACCAAATCCGCGCGCATTTAGCGCATATCGGTTGTCCCGTCGTTGGGGATATGAAGTACGGGAACGAGAGTAAGAATAAAGAGAAGCATTGTTCAAGGCAACAACTCGTCGCCTATTCCTTACAGTTTTTTGATTTGAAATTCCTTTCCTATCTAAACGGCAGGATTTTTTATTCAAATTTTGACGTTCAAGCTGAATAATTACTCAAAAATCGTCCGTCGTCGAGCAAAACTGCCGACGGCGGATTGTTCTATTGTCATTTCCAAATTATTACGACATATAAATAAGAGAAGGTGGCAGATAGGTTTTATTTTAGAATAACTTAATTTTTTTCAAAAAACTCATTCAAACACTTTCAAAAAAATTAAAAATATGTTACAATAAGGTGGTATGAATTGAAAGAGTTTTTGGATCGTTTGACAAAAAACGGTATATCCTGCGAGTACGAGCTTGGCTTTGATTTTTCGAAACGTTCTACCGTAGGTGTTGGCGGAATAGCGAAGATAGCTTTTTACCCCAAAACGCTAAAGCAAATGACGGCTTTATGCGATTATTTCACCGATAACGGAATGGATTTTCTAGTGCTCGGCAATATTAGTAACACCCTTCCGCCGGACGGCGTGTTCGAACAGCCGATAATCTTAACGAAAAAACTAACTTCCATAGAGTTTTCGGGCGGGGTATTTCTTGAAGCAGGGGTTACGTCTTCCGCATTTTTGGACGCTTGTCAACGAAACGGAAAAAGTGGCGCGGAGTTTTTGGCAGGGATTCCTTGCACGATAGGTGGCGCGGTGTATATGAACGCAGGCGCAGGCGGAAGATATATGTCCGATATCGTGAAAAAAGTCTTGATTTATAAGCAAAAGCGCTTGTGTTTGGTCAATAAAAATTCCTGTCGCTACGCGTATAAAAAAAGCGTGTTTATGGAAAACGATAGCGTCATACTCGGCGTTGAACTAGAGCTTGAAGATAGCGATAGTGAAAGCGTTTGCGCGATTAGAAAAAATATTCTACAAAACCGATTACGTTTACCCAAAGGTAAGAGTATGGGTTGTATTTTCAGAAATCCGCTTGGCGGGTCGGCAGGGAAATTGATTGAAGAAGCGGGGCTTAAAGGCGCTCGCGAAGGCGGAGCGGTAGTTTCAATCAAGCATGCGAATTTTATGATAAACGAAGGCGGCGCGACGCAAAGTGATTTCTTAAAGCTTATTGAAAGGGTTAAAACGGGAGTTCTTAATCGGTTTAACGTGAGTCTTGAAGAAGAAATCCGCGTCATCAAATAAAGGAGATATAGATGATTTTAACGGCAGATTATCATACGCATACCCCTTTTTCCCACGGTAAAAATACCGTGCTTGAAAACGCGGAAGCGGCGCAAAAAGCTGGATTAAAAGAGATTGCGATTACCGACCACGGCTACACGCACGTGATTTTCGGGTTGCGTAGACGCAAGATACAAGAATACCGAGCGCAATGCGAAGAAGCGAGCAAGAAAACAGGGGTAAACGTACTCGTTGGTATCGAAGCGAACGTGCTTGGAGAAGACGGGTATAGCGATTTGAAAGAGTCCGATTATGAAGATTTTGACGTGTACCTTTGCGGAACGCATATCAGCGTTTGGTATAAGCCGTTTATTCCCCAGCTTTTTAAGTTTTGCGGAAGAAATTTCTTGACGGAAAAACTGCACTTGAATCATAGTGATAAGCTGGTTGCGTATAATACGAAAGCGTACGCTAATACGATAAAAAGAAACCCTATCGACGTCTTAACGCACGTGAATTATCTTTGTAAATGCAATAGTTTGGAGGTCGCGAGAGTGGCGGCCGATTACGGCACGTATTTGGAATTGAATTCCAAAAAATCGCATTTTACCGATGAAGAGCTAATGGATATGGCGCTGTAAACTTCCGTTCGGTTTATTATTGATTCCGACGCGCATAGCTCGGATAGAGTAGGTGAAATCGCGCGTGTGAAGGAACAGCTTGAAAGGATAAATTTCCCGCTGGATAGAATAGATAATATTGACGGCAGATTGCCGAATTTTAGGTTTAAGCAATTTAAGCAAAGGTTATAAATATAAGCAAATGAATTTTACTTCGGAGATAAAAAAGGAAATAATTTCCCAAATCCAAAAGCGTAAGCAAAAACAGGGCGTGGACTTGAAAATGCGTAAAACCGCATTGCTTTGGGCGTACGTTCGCGGAGGCGCGGAACTTGGCGTAAAGGACGGTGTGCCTACCTTTTTTATCGTAACGGAAACGGAATCGGTTGCCGAATTTTTCATTTCCGCGTTCACGGAACACTTTTTAGTAGAGCTTACCGTCGTTGCAACGAAGGACCGTTTGAGTGGTCGGGATAAGTTAATTTTACAATGCCCGTTGTCGAAGTCGAAAGATATTTTAGGGGAACTTGGTTTGCTTTCTCGTGACGAGAGCGATATTCGTCAGGGGATTGCGAGTCGGTTCAAGAAAGATGAAAGCTTACAAATCGAGTATATTAAAGGCGCGTTTTTAAGTAGCGGAAGCTGTATGATTCCGTCCGAAACAGGAAAGAACGGCTATCATTTAGAGTTTGTCTTTTCCGATAAGAAAGCGGCGGATGATTTTTGTAAAATGCTTTGGTCGATGGACTTGCTTGCAAAGATTATCAAGCGCAAAGAAAGCTACGTCGTGTATATTAAAAACAAGGAAATTTTATCCGATTTCCTGTCCGCTATCGGCGTAAAAGGTTGCTTGAAAAAGTTTTATAAGGTCGTGGAAATGCGCGACGAAGCCAACCAAAATAACCGCGCGGCAAACTGCTATTCGGGCAACGTTGAAAAGACGGTACAAGCTTCCGTTAAGCAGGTTTTAGCGATTGAAAAACTCAAAAATAGCGCGATTTTCGAAGACCTTTCCGAAGACTTGAAATCGCTTGCAAGATTCCGCTTGGAAAATCCTGCAATGAGCTTACAAGAGCTTGCGGATGCTTTGAAGGTAAGTAAAAGTTGTCTAAGCCACCGTATGCGTAGGCTTACGGAGCTTGCGACAAGGCTTGACGATACACAAGAAAAATAGGGATAAACGTAAGAAAATTATGACGGATTTTGTTCATTTACATTTACACACGGAATATAGTCTTTTGGACGGGGCGGCAAAGGTTGACGACCTCGTGGATTATCTTGTAAAAAATAATATAGACTGTTGCGCGGTAACCGACCACGGAAATATGTACGCGTCCCTTTATTTTGCTGAGGAATGCGTTAAAAAGGGGATAAAATACATTATCGGCTGCGAGCTTTACGCAACGGATAATTATTTGGATAAACGTGTTGGTACGAAGACGGAGCATATCGTCTTACTCGCTAAAAATAAGACGGGATACAAGAATATCGTAAAGCTTGACTCTATGTCTTATATCGACGGATTTTACGGTAAGCCCCGCATCGACTACGATCTCATTAAGAAACACAGCGAAGGGGTTATCTGTCTTTCGGCGTGTCTTGCAGGGCGTATTCCGCAATATTTATTGCGCGGCGAATACGATAAGGCAAGAGAGTTCGCTTTGGATATGAAAAACACCTTTGGAGACGATTTCTATATCGAAATTCAAGACCATGGCATTGAAGACGAAAAACAGGTACTCCCTGAACTCATAAAACTTGCTCGTGAACTTAATATCGGGCTAGTAGCCACCAACGACGTGCATTATATCGAGAAAGAAGACTGGGAAGCGCACGACGTACTTTTATGTATCCAAACGAAAAAGACGCTTGCCGATCCCAAGCGTATGAAGTTTGATACGCAGGAATTTTACATGAAATCGGGCGACGAAATGGCGGAGCTTTTCTCCTACGTCCCCGAAGCGATTACCAACACGCGCGTGATTGCAAATAAGATAGAAGAGCCTGTTTTTGACATTACTCCGTACGGCGATCCTATCCGTGACACTTCGCTCATTCCCTTGTACAAGCCCGACGACGGTTCTACGTCGCCTGACTATTTGCGTAGGCTTACGTGGGAAGGTGTTTCCAAGCGTTATAAGGAAATTACCGACTATATCAAAGAAAGGGTTGAATACGAGCTTTCCATCATTATCAAGATGGGTTTTGCCGACTATTTCTTGATCGTTTGGGACTATATCAACTGGTCGCGATTGCACGGTATTCCGGTAGGGCCTGGTCGTGGTTCGGGGGTAGGCAGTATCGTTGCGTACTCTATTGGCATCACTGACGTTGACCCTTTGAAATACGACTTGATTTTCGAGCGTTTCTTGAACCCTGACCGTGTTTCC
>JAZQZK010000057.1:0-2500 GCA_045634025.1 Candidatus Scatosoma sp. | reverse complement strand
GGCAACGAAATAGTCGAGTTGAAAACGAAATTACACGCGCTTTTGGACGAGAAAAAGTCTATTGAAGAGCAAATTGCATTGCTCGGTGGGGACGAAAAGGAAAGAAACCGCCGCATCGAGCTTTTGAAGTACCAAATCGACGAAATCAATTTAGCGGAGCTTGTAGAAGGCGAAGATGAGCTTCTTCAGGCAAAAAAGACAAAAATCAATAACCTTGAAAAGATAATTTTAGCCATAAGAGAAGCGTTGAACGCCTTTTCGGGTGATAAGGGTGTTTTGGACTGCATTCGTTACGCAAAACGTTCAATTTCTACTATCTCAAATTTAGATTCTTCGTATGAAAACATATTAGATGAAATCGAGAATTTATCAGCAACGGCGGACGATATCGCGCAATCGATTGATGATTGTTGCGAAGGATTATATTTCGACGAAAACGAAGCAACTGAAATCGAGAACCGTTTGGATTTAATCCGTGACTTAAAACGAAAATACGGCGCAAGTATCCAAGAAATAAACGAGTATTTAGAAAAAATCTCAAACGAGTACGACTTATTGTCCGATTGCGAAGGGAAATACACGGAATTATCCGCAAAGAAAGAAAAGCTTAATGAAAAAATCTATAACCTTTGCAGGTCTATTACCGCTTTAAGAAAAGAAAAGGGCGCGCAGTTCTGCGAGCGCGTTACAAACGAATTAAAAACGCTGAACATAAATAGCGCAAAATTTGAAATTTCCTTCAATGATTACGCATTATCGGACGTAAATAAAGCTAATTCTAATGGTTTGGATGAAATTTGCTTTATGTTTTCCGCCAACGCCGGCGAGCCTATGAAACCGCTCGGAAAAATTATCAGCGGTGGGGAAATGGGCAGGTTTATGTTAGCGATTAAAACCCAGCTTTCTTCCGTGAATGAAATTTCTACGTATATTTTCGATGAAATTGATGCAGGTATAAGCGGTAAGACGGCGCGTGTTGTAGGCGAAAAATTCGCGCAAATTGCAAAAAATACGCAAATTATTGCAGTTTCGCATTTGGCGCAAATCGCTTCGATGAGCGATAAAGAGTTCTTAATTGAAAAGTACGAAGAAAAGGACAAAACGCATACCAAAGTCCTTGAATTAGACGAAGAATCGAAAACAAACGAGATAATTCGTTTACTTGGCGGTAATTTAGGCGACGAGTTCGCTAAAAGGCACGCGGAAGAACTCTTAAAACAATCCAAAGAATACAAAAATTCCCTGTAATTACATGAAAAAATAAAAGTTATCAATACGGCATAATAAGCATTGATTTTGCACAAAGTACTTCTTAGCGGAGGAAATTATGAGCAAGATCAATGCTTTTTTAGTTTGTATTTTTGCCTCGTTTTTGTTTATTTTTGGCGGATTTACCTATTCACCAACGATAAATGCGAAAGCAGAGAACGGGGAATACGTTTATATTGGCGGAATACCCGCAGGTTTTATGATTAGCGCAGGCGGAGCGCAGGTTATCGGTATTTGCGAAGTCGTTGGGGAAACTGAAACAGTATCGCCCGCCGGCAAAGCGGGAATAAAAACAGGGGATTTAATTACGAAAGCAGGTGAAATAACTATTGAAAATATTTCCGATCTGAACTCAATTTTAGAAAAAAATCAAGATAAAAATATAGAATTGACGGTCAAACGCGGGGAAACTATCGAAAAAATAACGGTAAAGCCAAGATTAGATAAAATAAGCAAAAAATATAAAATAGGCGTACTCATTCGCGACACCGTTTCAGGAATAGGAACAATCACGTATATTGACGTTTCAAACAGGAAATTTGGCTCGTTAGGTCATACGGTTGGCGCGGATAATACGATTTCTAAAGATTCAAAGCTTTATCAATGCAGCATTGTCGGTTCAGTAAAGGGAATCCGTGGAAAAGCAGGAGAATTGCACGGTATGTTTTTAAGTGAAAATGCTTTAGGCGAAATGCAAAAGACTTGTAATTGCGGGATTTTTGGAAAAATCTACGATAGCGTTGACTTAAGCAGTTTTCAAAAAGCTCAAGCAACATCCAACGGAGCAAAACCTGGAAAAGGGTATATTTTATCGACGATCAGCGGTCTAAATCCTGTAAAATACGAAATAGAAGTCGTCAAAGTTGATAAAGACAATAAAGAAAATAAAAATTTCGTCTTAAAAATCGTAGATGAAGCGCTTATAAACGCTACGGGCGGAATCGTGCAAGGAATGAGCGGAAGTCCTATAATTCAAGACGAAAAATTGATCGGCGCAGTAACGCACGTGTTCCTAAACGACCCAACGAGAGGGTACGGGATCGCTATTGAAAAAATGCTTGACTGTAATTAATATGCCAGACATAACTATTATGGCAAACATAATTATTTATTTTGTGTGACATAGTATTGATAAGGAGAAAAAAAATGAAATTTAGAAATATTTTAATAAGCGCTATTATTACTGCTTCCTATTTAACCTTAGGCTCAGGTATTAAGTCAAATTTTACTG
>JAZQZK010000056.1:0-2471 GCA_045634025.1 Candidatus Scatosoma sp. | reverse complement strand
AACGAGAGCCATTATAGTCTTCGCGATCTTTACGAAGTAACGGGGAAAGAGCTTGACGCTTTAAGCTCGTTCGCAAGAAAAGAAGTGGAATGTCTTGGTTCGCGTATGATTGGCGCAGGCTTTGGCGGTTGCACCATTTCTATCGTTAAGAAATCGGCGGTGGAAGGCTTTATCCGCAGGGTCGGTCAGGCGTACGTGGACGCAATAGGCTACCGCGCAAGTTTTTATGAGACCTCGATTGAGGACGGAATTACCGTTACGAAACTTTAAGAGTTATAGTAAAAAAGCGAGAGAACTTTATATGATTCAAAAACATTTGTCTAACTTATTAGAATACGCAAAACGCCACCTTGGACTCAGCGAGGTGGATACCGTGTACGAGGCGAATCGTCTTGCCGAGAAATTTGAGCTTGATTCCTACGACGCCGTTGAGCCTGATACCGAGACGATAAAATCGCTTGATTGTCCCGATTCTATCGTTGCGCCTATCCTTTCCTACGCGCTTGAAAAGGGGATTATTGAAGAAGGCGAAGAGGAGTTCTTCAGTTCGGAAATCTTGGACATGGTATCGCCGTTGCCGTCGACAACGATTGCTAACTTCAATGAAAAGTACGCGGTTAGCCCCGACGATGCGTTCAATATGCTCTATGATTTGGGCGTTAAAAACGATTACGTAAAGCTTTCGGCGATTCGTAAGAATAAGGAATGGGTTGCGGAAACGACGAAGAACAAGCTTCAAATTACCATCAATTTAAGTAAGCCTGAAAAGAGCAATAAAATGGTTGCGAAAATGCGTAACGTTTCGGCAGGCTATCCTAAATGTATGCTTTGCAGGGAAAACGTTGGCTACGTTGGTCAGGGCAGAACGCGTAGAAATATGCGTACCGTACCCTTAAAGCTTGCTGGTGAAGACTGGTTCTGGCAGTTTTCTCCGTACGCGTATTTCTATCAACACGGTATCGCGATAAACCGCGAACATACCCCCATGGCTTTGACTGCAAAGACGTTGTATAAGATTTTGGATTTCGTCGATTACGCTCCGCAGTACTTTATCGGCTCAAACGCTTGTCTTCCTATCGTTGGCGGAAGTATTCTCGCACACGAGCATTTCCAAGGCGGTAAAGCGGTCTTCCCTATGTTCCTTGCGCCTGAAAAGGAAGAACTCAAAACGCCCGTTCAAGGCGTATCTGCCTGCGTGCTTGACTGGTACAACAGCGTTATCTTGCTCAAAGGAAAGGACAAAAACGCGGTCGCGAAGATGGGCGAAAGAATTTTAGCGGAATGGGTAAACTACGACGACGAAAGCGTTGGCGTGTTCTCGAAAACGTATTCTCAACATAACGCGCTTGCGCCTATCGTGCAAAAGACGGAAGACGGGTATAAACTCTATATGCAACTTCGCAACAATCGTTGCGACGATACCCACCCCGACGGGATTTTCCACGCGCATAAGGAATATCATAATATCAAGAGCGAAGCAATTGGCTTGATTGAAGCGATGGGTAGATTTATTTTACCCGGTAGGCTTGATTATCAGCTTAAAGAAGTTGAAAAATTCCTTACGGGCGAGAATAGCGAAATTACCGAAGATATGGCTATCCATACCGATATGATTAACGAGCTTTTGGCTACGCACGGCAATAAATTGAGCGCAGACCAAGCGCATATTATCGTCTTTGAACGCGTGGAATGGGTTTGCGAGCGTATTTTGGAAAATACCGCTGTATTCAAGAACGACGAACAAGGTCAAAAGGCGTTCGACAGATTCCTTGCCGTTTGCGAAATCACGAAATAAAGGTCGTTTTTTGCAAAAAACGTATGCCCAAATCCCCAACTGACAAAGTTTGACTTATAATGAGAGTAAAAACTTGTCGTATGCGGTTTCGGGCGTATGCGGATATCCCCATATATAGCGATTGAAAGGGGAAAATAATCGAATTACGTCGAAAAAAAGTAAAGGCAAAAAGTTATAAAAAATGGGTGGTGGGGGAGTTTGTAAAATCCCCTATCGTTCAAATTAAAAAAATACCAACAGGAATTTTTTCAAATATTTTCGACAAAAACGCTAAAAAAAATTTTTCGACAAAAAAGGAGAGAAATTGCATGAGATATATAATGGCGCTCGATCAAGGCACGACGTCTTCACGCGCGGTGCTGGTTGATGAAAACCGAAAAATAGTGAGTATTTTGAACCGTGAATATCCGCAAATTTATCCAAAAGAAGGCTGGGTAGAACACGATCCAATGGAGATTTGGTCAAGTCAGTACGGCGTAATGATGGAAACGATTGCAAAAAGCGGTGTAGAGCCTAGTCGGATTGCGGGCATCGGTATCACTAATCAGCGCGAAACCACCGTCGTTTGGGATAAAAATACGGGCAAACCTGTGTATAACGCTATCGTTTGGCAATGCCGTCGTACCGCGCCTATCATTGAAGAATTGCAAAAAAACGCCAAGACGCAGCTTATTCG
>JAZQZK010000055.1:0-4336 GCA_045634025.1 Candidatus Scatosoma sp. | reverse complement strand
GTCGCCAAGACATCTCTCCATCCTACTGGCTCTAAGTGTGCTTCAGGGATTGGCTCAGGTAAATAAGCCTCATCTTGGCCCTCTGGGTCTTCAGTGCACTTAGCCTTCCCTTTACTCCCACATTCAGATGATCCACACATTCATAACTGCGTTTGTGAACTTACCCATGACGGTCGTAGACTTGTCCGTTCCATTGTCGCTATACGTGTAGTTAGTTTGAAGGAAATACGTCGTCGTGGAAAGCGTTTGATATTCAGGTGCTTTCATTTTCTTATCCGCAGCGGTAGATTCTTCAAATTCTTTCTTTGCCGCAGCCGCATCGTCGGGATCGTATTGATAGTACTTAAGCGTCTTAGTAACCGTTCTATCCAAAACGTCGATTACTTCGTAATCCAAAGCAAACGCAGTACCGAGTACGTAACCGTCGATATCTTCGTTTACAACGAGTACGGGAGCTGCAGAGTCAACGAACTTGTTGTCCTTATTAACGGTAAGCGATTGACCGTTGATTTGATGCAACAAAACGGTAGCCTTCGCTTCGTTTTCCGTTTCCGCCGTTACCGCAAACGAATAAAGTTTCTTGCTCGTATCGTATTCAGCGAAATTAACGCCGATATTCTTAAACGCGCCGATGGTGTTGGTGTTTCCACCTTCTTCTTTCAACTCAACGTCGAAAGAATCCGTCGTATCGGTAGCCGCTTTAAGAGAAAGCGTGAGCTTTTTCGTGGTATCAACGTCGAAAAGAGTGGTCGAGTCGTTTACCGCAACCTTAACTGCGCTTCCGTCTTTCGTGAACACTACCTTATTGATAGCCTTACCGTCCTTCGTAGCCGACAAAGAAGCCGCTTCGAAAGTGAAAACGAGCTTGGTGAAATCAGTACCCGTCAAGGAGAAGTCCATATTCATGTACTTTTCTTGAACGGTATTTTCCGATTTCTCGTACCATTTCAACGCAAGGTCACGAGTGTAAGAAACCTTACCGCCGTTGGAAAGCTCCATTTTGAAATCACCGCTTTCCGCATCACCATTTTTAGACAACGTTGCTTGCGAAGTGGTGAAAATAGTCGATAAAGCATACGTGCTTTCGTCTGCCTTTGCGGAGTAGGAAGTCATAACCGCCCCACCCAACGCAGCAGTACCGATAACACCTGCTACTAATAAAGTTAAAAGTTTGTTTTTTTGATTTCTAATCATTAGAGAATGCCTCGTATTTTTCTTGTAAGTCACCTTACAATAGTTGTGCTTTTTTTATTTTACACTTAAAACGGATTTTTGTCAAACGCATTTCAAGCCTATTTTGGTATTTTTTAATATTTTCGTGATTTTTTACGCGATTTTCACTTAAAAAAACTGTTTCAAGCCTAAAATCAATTCTTTTTCGGCAAAAGCGAAGAGAACTTGAACTCTTTCCAAGGCGTTTCCGTTTCAGGCGGGTACGCCATAAATTTCATTCTTTCTTTGCTGATAGGATGCGTGAAGGAAAGCGAATACGCCCAAAGCGCAAGCTTACCCTTTTGCGCGAGCGCGCCTCCGTAACGCATATCCCCGAATACGGGATGCGAAATCCCCGCCATTTGAACGCGGATTTGGTGCGTTCTACCCGTGTGCAAACGCACTTCCGTCAACGCGTATTTTTCCGTTTTTTCAAGGACTTTATAGTCAAGCTCGGCAAACTTCGCGCCGTCTTCCGTAGGCGTACATATATACACGATATTATTAACGGTATTCTTTCTCAAATAGTTGGTAATCGTACCACGCTCGGTATCGGGCGCGCCACAAAGCACGGTAAGGTATTTCTTCTCAAAATCCCCTGCCTGCATTGCCGTACTCAACCTAGAAGCCGCCTTCGACGTCTTTGCGTAAACCATCACGCCACCCGTCGGTCTGTCAAGCCTATGCACGAGCCCAACGTACACGTTACCGGGCTTATTATAGGTAATTTTTACGTATTCCTTGACCATATCGAGCAAGTTCTCGTCCTTACTCTCGTCAGGGCAACAAGCCGTCATTTGCGGTTTTAACACGACGATAATATGGTTGTCCTCGTATAAAATATCGAATTTAGGCGCGTAACCCTCGTTCGTTTGTTTATTTTCCATAACTTCACTCATTGATAAACATACCTCCTGCGCCACACGGCAACGAGATTCCTTCTTCCGTCTTGATGCCTACTTCGTAAGCTTCCGCCCTGCCCGAAAATCCTTTCATCGTCAGTTCGAGAATGTTTTTTAAGACCATAGGTTGTAACCCCGTCGTGTAACTATTGATAAGCACGAACAAAGGATTATCGCAAAGCACCTGAGTACAAAGCCCTACAAACTTATATAAATCGTTTTCAATCTTCCACATTTCGCCGTTCGGCCCCCTGCCGTAAGAAGGCGGGTCCATAATAATCGCGTCGTACTTATTCCCACGACGAATCTCGCGTTGAACGAACTTCAAGCAATCGTCGACGATATAACGGATTCCCGTATCAATCCCCGAAAGCCTAGCGTTTTCGCCTGCGCGTTCAACCATGCCCTTCGCCGCGTCAACGTGAGTAACCTGCGCGCCTGCCTTTGCGCAAGCAACCGTCGCGCCGCCCGTGTAAGCGAAAAGGTTTAACACCTTGATAGGTCTGCCGGCGTTTTTAATAAGCTCGGACATCTTTTCCCAGTTGACCGCTTGTTCAGGGAAAAGCCCCGTGTGCTTAAAGCCCATAGGTTTAATTTTGAATTTAAGGTCTAATTCTTCGTAAGAAATATTCCATTCGTCGGGAATAGGTTTCAAAATTTTCCAACCTCCCCCGCCCTTTTCACTACGCTTATAGTACGCGTTGAGCTTGGGATAGGAAAACATATCAAAGGACGAAGACCAAATCACCTGCGGATCGGGACGAAGCAAATATACGTCCTTCCAACGTTCTAATTTATAGCCGTCGCCAGTCGCGATAATCGAATAATCCGACCAATTTTGCGAAATTTTCATATCAAACCTCTGAAAATTATTGAAATATACGCCAAGAAGGCATAATTTCACATACTATCATTTTATTATTATATACGAAAATCAATATAATGTAAAGTGTTTTTAAGCAAAAACCCCCTTAAAAAGTATTTTCTTGGCATATTTTCTTGAAAAGCTCAAAAAAAGTTTTTATTTTTTATAATCTTTTTTGAATTTTTAGTAAAAAACAGTTGACAAATGATTTTCTTTTTAGTATTATAATTAAGCTGTCTAGGTGAGTTTAGTAAAAATTTGCTTGGAAAGCTTAAATATCGCGGGGTGGAGCAGCTAGGTAGCTCGTCGGGCTCATAACCCGAAGGTCGCAAGTTCGAATCCTGCCCCCGCAACCATTATGGCGGCGTAGCTTAGTTGGTTAGAGCGTCCGGTTCATACCCGGAAGGTCATAAGTTCGAATCTCATCGCCGCTACCATTACAAACAAACGGAAATTTCGTTAAACATAGATGGCGCGTTGGTCAAGCGGTTAAGACACCACCCTTTCACGGTGGTAACATGGGTTCGAGTCCCGTACGGGTCACCAGCAAAAAAGCACAGGACAATTCCTGTGCTTTTTTGTTACCCCCACTCATCCGCAAAATATATTCCTAAAAAATTCCCCTACCCACTTATTTGCAGTTGCTTTCCTTAATTTTTTGTGGTATAATTTAACAGTTTTATAAGGAGAAAATTTTATGAAACCACAACTTTTTCAATCTTTGAAAGGCTATAAGAAAACCGACCTTATGGGCGATATTATGGCTGGGATTATGGTTGCAATTATTGCCCTTCCCTTATCTATCGCGCTTGGTATTCAATCCGTACCTGCCGAAGTTTCTTCGCGCGGGATTCAGTTCGCTATCATCACCGCAATCGTCGCAGGGTTCTTTATTTCCGCGTTAGGCGGTAGTAAGCACCAAATCGGCGGGCCTACCGCGGCGTTCGTCGTTATTCTCTACGGGTATCTTGCAAACCCTGAAATCGGTGTTTTAGGGCTTGCGATTGCAGGGATCATCGCGGGCGTTTTACTGATTTTGATGGGATATCTTCGAGTAGGCAATCTTATGAAGTTCTTCCCTTACCCTATCACAATCGGGTTCACGACAGGTATCGGCATTACGCTTTTTATCGGGCAAATCAAAGACCTTTGCGGATTTCAAGCAAGCGGAACGGAAGCCATTGAAAAGCTGATTTCCTATATCGAAAACATTTCCACCTTTGATCTCGCCACCTTTGGCGTGGGTGTTTTGGGGCTTTTATGCGTTTTCCTTTTACCTAAGTTAAGCAAGAAAATCCCAGCGGGGTTCGTTGCGTTATTCGTATGCACGGGCGCGACCTTATTATTAAACTCCTTC
>JAZQZK010000054.1:0-4354 GCA_045634025.1 Candidatus Scatosoma sp. | reverse complement strand
TTCCGCGCGCAAATTAGCTCTTTTTCCATACCGTTTGAACCAAAATAGCACGTTTCAAATCCGCCCGTTTTTAATAAATCGTCCATGAGCGCAATGTTGGGTACGACGTGGCCTGCGCTGCCTCCGCCTGTGAATGCAATCTTTTTCATAAAAACTCCGTATGCTTTTTTCTTTTGTATATTATAGGCTTGACCGCGTTAAAATATGCCAAGCGGATAAAGAAAAACGCCCCCCCCAAGGAGCGTTTATATAGGTTGGTTACATAATTATGGAAGATTACTTGTCTTTCTTAGCGTTTTCTTTAATGGCGTCGGATAAGGGCAGGTCGAAGCCTTCGAAATCTTCGGCGGAGTTGCCGTATTTTGCGCGCATCTGCGCGGCGAGTTTTCTTTGCGCGTTTAGGAACTTTTCGTCGGGGTTGGTTTCGTAGGCGAGCGTGAGCGCTTCAAGCGTTGCGGAATAGTCTTCCTTTGAGAAAAAACCTTTGGGTAGCTTGTAGTTTTCGGGGATACAAATTCCACCGTTTCTGCCGGTCTTGACGTGCACGGGAACTGCCATGGAAAGTCTGTCTACGTAACGATAGACGGTGCGGACGGATACGTCGTATTTTTGCGCGAAGTAGGGCGCGGGGACTTTTTGTTTTGCGAGCAGCTCGAAAAACATATCGAGCAAGATAACGAATTTCATTTTTTTACCTTCTTTGAGCGAAGTTTATACGCGGTCGCGTAGCATTACATATATAAGTATAGCGTAAAATGAAAGGTTTGTCAAGTTTTCAAAGGGAAAGGCGCGGAAAACGCTTGACAATGGACTGGAAAAATAGTAAAATAAGAACGTTAAGTAAAAAGCAAACACAATTCAAGGAGTGAACGCAATGAATACGAACGTAATGGATACGCTCCGCGCTAGGGGTTTCGTTAAGCAAACGGTATTCGAAGAAGAATTATATGAAAAATTAGGCAAGGAAAGCGTGCCTTTTTATATCGGGTTCGACCCCACGGCGGACTCTTTGCACGTTGGGCATTTCATGCAACTTATCGCTATGCACCACATGCAAAAGGCTGGGCATAAACCTATTATCTTGATCGGTGGCGGTACGGCTATGATCGGCGACCCGTCGGGTAGAACGGACATGCGTAGCATGATGACCAAAGAAACCATTCGTCATAACGTCGAATGTTTCAAAAAGCAAATGTCGAAGTTCGTTGACTTCGAAGGCGAAAACGCTGCGATTATCGTCGATAACGGGGACTGGCTTTTAGGTCTTAACTACGTGGAATTTATCCGTGATATCGGCGCGCATTTCTCCGTCAATCGTATGCTTTCGGCGGAATGCTTTAAGCAACGCTTGGAAAGGGGACTTTCCTTCCTTGAATTTAACTATATGTTAATGCAGGCTTACGACTTCCTCGTATTGCATCAAAAATACGGTTGTTCGTTGGAGCTTGGCGGTGACGATCAATGGAGTAATATTCTTGCAGGCGCGAACCTTATCCGTGTCAAGGAACAAAAACCCGCTTACGCGATGACCTTTACCCTTTTGACGACTTCGGACGGCAAGAAGATGGGTAAGACGGCGAAGGGCGCGGTTTGGCTTGACGAGAATAAGACGACGCCTTACGAGTTCTATCAATACTGGCGCAATATCGCGGACGACGACGTTGAAAAGTGCATGAAGCTTCTTACCTTCTTGCCCCTTGAACAAATCAACGAACTTTGCGCTTATAAGGACGAACGTATCAATAAAGCGAAGGAAGTGCTTGCGTACGAACTCACGAAAGAAGTGCACGGCGAAGAGAAGGCGAATATCGCGCAAAGCCAAGCCAAAGCGGCGTTCGGCGGTGGCGATGCGGAACTTTTGACGAAAGAAGTACAAGGCGCGCAAACGGTTGTTGACGCGATGGTACTTGCAGGCGTTGCGAAGTCCAAAGGCGAAGCAAGACGTCTTATCGAACAGGGCGGTGTAAGCGTTGACGAGACCAAGGTTACCGACGTTAATATGCCCGTACCTGCAAGCGAGTTCGTGCTTCATAAAGGTAAAAAAGTACACGTTAAGATTATAGTATTATAAGGAAGTAGTATGGAAAAGACCGTATTGACGGTGTTTTCGGAGCACCAGAGCGAAAAGGTTATTGAAAAGTCGCGGTTTCTTACCTATTCCGCGCACGTGGAAAGCGAAGAAGAAGCAAGGGCGTTCGTTGCAAAAATCCGTTCCGAGCATTCGCTTGCTACCCACGTTTGCTTTGCGTTTATTTCGGATAAGACGGGGAATCTTCAACGCTTTTCCGACGACGGTGAACCGCAAGGCACGGCTGGTATGCCTATTTTAGAAGTGCTCAAAAATAAGAAATTGTACGAAACGGCGGTGGCGGTCGTTCGGTATTTGGGCGGAATTAAGCTTGGCGCAGGCGGTTTGGTGCGCGCCTATTCTTCGTCGGCGGCGGAGAATTTGGACGGGGCGGATATCCGTTCTCTTGAGATGTGTAAAGAGTTTGAAATTACCGTCGATTACACGGGTTTGGATAGTTTGCAAAAGTATCTAAACGGCGCTGATTGTATGCAGTCCGGCGTTCGCTATGAAGACAAAGTGACGGCGGTCGTAGCCGTGAAAAAGCGGTTTGCGGAGAAGTTCAAAACGGAACTTGTGGATTACATGCAAGGCAGGGTTTTGATTGAAGAAGGGCGAGAGTATTACGCGCCGTTTCTGCCCTAAAATAGCCGAAAATCCTTAAAATACGTCGTAAGTGGCGAAAAATCGTCGTTTACTTGTGCAAAATATACAATAGAGAAAGGGAAGTTTGTTGATTTTGCCCATTGTAAAAAAAATCAATATGTAGTAAAATATTATATAGTAAAGAAATTAAATTGGCTTTTTATGAGCCACGGAGGAAAAAGATATGTCAGGACTTTTGCTCAAGGGCATTAACAAGGTATACCCCTCGGGTGTACAAGCAGTTTTCAATTTCTGTCTCGATATTAGGGATAAGGAATTCATCGTTTTGGTAGGACCTTCCGGTTGCGGTAAATCCACCACGCTTCGTATGATTGCAGGTTTGGAAGAAATTTCTTCTGGCGAACTCTACATCGACGGCAGACTTGTAAACGACGTTGTTCCTAAGGACAGAGATATCGCGATGGTATTCCAAAACTACGCGCTCTATCCCCACATGACCGTTTACGATAACATGGCTTTCGGTTTGAAGCTTCGTAAAGTACCTAAGGAAATTATCGACCAAAAGGTTAAAGCTGCTGCTGAAATTCTTGGTATTACCGACTACTTGTCGAGAAAACCCAAGGCGCTTTCCGGTGGTCAACGTCAACGTGTTGCGCTCGGCCGTACTATCGTTCGTGAACCTAAGGTATTCCTTCTCGACGAACCTTTGTCCAACCTTGACGCTAAGCTCCGTGCTTCCATGAGAACGGAAATTTCCAAGCTTCATTCCCGTTTGGCAACGACGTTCATCTACGTTACCCACGACCAAGTTGAAGCTATGACCATGGGTACGCGTATCGTTGTTATGAAAGACGGTTTCATGCAACAAGTAGATACCCCTCAAAACCTTTACGATTATCCTGTAAACCTTTTCGTTGCAGGCTTCATCGGTACGCCTCAAATGAACTTCTTCAAGGGTTCTCGTTTGGTTTCTGAAGGCGATAAAGTTTGCCTTACCTTCGTTGGCGGTAACAAGATTGCTCTTCCCAAGAGCGTAGTTGCTCGTATTAAGAACATTGAAGAATATTTGGACGTTGATAAGGACATCACGCTCGGCGTTCGTCCTGAAGATATCCATCAAGACCAAGCTTTCATCGCTAACTCTCCCGAAACGATCGTAAAAGCTCGTATCGAAGTTATCGAAAAGCTCGGCGCAGAAACGCAAATCTACTGCGAACTTGACTACGATGGAAAGGAATCTTCCGTTGTTGACAACTCTACGCAAATGATCGCTAAGATTTCTAGCCGCGCAGTTGTTTCCCTTAACGACATTGTTGAACTTGCATTCGACGCTCGTCACCTTCATATGTTCGACGGCGAAACCGAATCCACGATGCTTGAAAGAGACGAAGGCTACGAGGTTATTCCTGAAAACGCAGAAGGTTCTGCATTCGTACCTCCCACACCTCAAGAAATGCGTGACCGCATTGCTGCTGCTCGTTCCGTAACCAAGGAAATGAAGGCGCAAATGAGAAAGGATGAAAGAATGGCAAAGCTTGCTGAAAAGCGTGCGCAAAAGGCTGCTGCTCAAGTAGAAGCTCCTGTTGAAGAAGCTCCCGTTGAAGAAACGACGGAAGAATAATTTCTAACTAAAAAAGAAACCGCTCTTTGAAAGAAGGGCGGTTTTTTGCTGCCTATTTT
>JAZQZK010000053.1:0-3057 GCA_045634025.1 Candidatus Scatosoma sp. | reverse complement strand
ATATCGCCTTTTTTATAATAACAATCACAATCGTTATAATAGCTTCCATTTGTTATTCTTGTATAACCCATAGAAACGAGTTCACTTCCATAATCTGAAAAGAAACTCAATGCAGTCTCCTCATTATAAATATACCCTGAGCCGTACACACAGTTTCTATAAGAGCCTTCATACCAAGTTGTTGACGTACCAGAATCGCCCCAATATTCCACTTTAGAAGGAATAGGTATGTTATTGCCGATAGTGTTCAAATACTGTTTTAGCTTATTTGCGCTTTGCAAACGGTTTTGCTCCGTTATCTTTTCATCGCATTTCCCCGCCCACGTTTCGCTATCCAAATACGAGCCTAACTGCGCGAAGATATCGTAAGCTTCTTGGTAATCGCCTTGATCATAATAGTTTTTAGCTTGCTCATACAAGCTGCTTTTATTGTTGGCGTTACATTTCCCCGCCCACGTAGCGCTATCCGAGTACGAGCCTAACCATGCGAAAATATCGTAAGCTTCTTGGTATTTGCCTTGATTATAATAGTTCTTGGCTTGCGCATACATATCTTGTTTATAGTTCGCGTTACCGCCATAAATAGTCTTATAGGAACTTGAATAATTCTTCTTCTCGCCGTCTTCAAACGTCGCTTTATTGATTTGGCATTGTACCGTTAACGCCTGCAACGGATATTCCCAGAGATCATCGTTTACGCTATATAGTATAACATCTCTCGCGCTCGTTCCGTTCGCGGAAATTTTATCGTTCATACGAACGTCGCCTTTCCATAATTCCGTGCCCGTATCAACAACCGTAATCCGCAACTCATACTCTAAATATTCAATTTGATAAGCGCAACCGTTCTCAATTTGCAAACTGAAATTCGTCTTATAATAAGCGTTCTCCATCGAGCCGTTGCTTTTGCTGATAACGGAAAAAGCAATCTTGTCTGGTGAGTACTTCTCTTCCTTTTTATAGTCAATCAGATGAAACACTCCAACAAACAGTCCCATAATCAATATAGAGCCTACCATATAGATACTAGACAAAAAGTAGGTGAGCCCAATTCCTTCATAAGCCCAACCGCTTTCTAAGACACTTTCTCTATACCCACGAGAAAAAATACAGCGAATGGTTTTCGTTATTATATTAAATACGCAAGCGAATGGTCTTATAAGCGCGGCAATCATACCAGCAGCGACCCAACCGCCACCTTTTTCTTTTTCCTTTTCTATCTTTCCATCTTTTTTCAGTACGTATGTCGGTCTTTTATTTTTATCTGGTTCCCAATTAAGTTCTATATTACTTATGCCACCGTGTATTAATATCGCCAAGCCAGTACCAACTAAGAAAATAATTATATACAAAAAATACACAAAAGACGCATATAAAGCCCAACCGGAAGAGCCTTCCAGCTTCGCCTCTATCGTATTATATAAATGCAGACCGCCAAACCAACCAACTAACATAAACACAAGCGGAAGTAATTTCAAAATTTCTAATACAACCACCTTAACAACTGCTATTATCGTTTTCATAGCTTACCTTCTCTTTTGAATTTATAATTATTTTATTTATTATACCACTATTCTTTTGAATAGTCAAGAGTTTGACAAATTTTCATCTCCAATGCCGTCTAATAAGACGCAACATATTATCTCTGCCGACAGGGTTTGCCGTATGCAGGGCAATGGGATAAAAAGTTTGCCGTTCGCAAAGCCAATCGAGCAGTTTTATCCCGTCGCCACCGTCAGGGAAATAATCCCCTAAATCGTGGTCGCAATCAATCAGCTCTATACATACCCCGTCCTTTTCCGCTTTTTCGATAAGCGCAATTGCTTCGTTTACGCTATGCGCTAACACAAAACCATCAGGCGCAGGGCGAATATCATCTAACCAAATTTTCATTGTTTTTCTCCATTCAAAATCTCTATCGCTTTTTGCGATAATTCGTCCGTTAAACCTCCCTTTTGCTCGTCCGTTTTCACGTAGTTTTCCGTCAGTCTGCAACCGTCGTAATCAAATTGATAATCGTCTAAAATCACGTATTTTTCGACAGTATGTGTGGACAGGTATTCCAATATCCCTTCGCCACGGCTCAAATGAAAACCGCTTTCCTTATCTATACTCTCCGTCTTATCGAGCACAATCAAGCCTTGTTTTTTCAGCTTTCTATCCAAGTAATTCGCCATCATTCCTTGGTGAGTTTTATCCGTTTTTCGCCAATCGTCTTTCCAAGTGGAAATTAGCACGATTTCCGCACCCGTAGCTTTGACAATCTTCGCAAGATTTTCCACCTTTTTATCGTCAATCCCCTTATACCCGCAACAACGGGAACGAGATTTCTCTTCATTTAACACACCGTCAATATCTAAAAATACAACTTTCATATCTGCCCTCCTTACAAAAATATTTTCGCCGTTATTGGATACGTTTTTAAAATCTCTGCAATCTTTTCCGTCTGTTTTTTCGTAGGGATACGCTGACTTTCAATATACCCCTCTCGCGTATTTGCTTTTATCCACCCTAAATCGCGCAAAAAATTCGACATATCGTATTGCGGATAACTTGTAATAGGAATCCGCTCGTCCAAATACGCCCATAAATCCGCATGTCCGTTTTCAAACGTAGATAAGTCTAAAATCGTACCGTTTGGCAAAATATACATTGCGCCAAAGGGAATGCTGCTTGTTTTTAGCTTCTCAATTACTTCTTGTAAAGCTTGATTATACAACACGTTCATTTTATCTCTACCAGCCAATCTTTAATTTTTAACGCCAAATGCTACCCGACCTGCAATTTGATTTGAATTTTCATCGTGGTAATTTCCTCAATCGGCATAAATGCAAACGCGTCCAACGCTTTCTTTTTCCACACAATCGAAAGTTTTTCTTCACGCATATTTCACCTTTATCCTTTCCACAATTTCCTGCACGCCACAATTTCCTACGTACCCGGACTGAACACGGACAATATATCCACCTCTATCCTTATAGAGCATATCCCCGTAACCGCGCAATTTCTCCGCGCCCGTTTCGCCAAGCATAAATTTTGAAGAAGTC
Source organism: Candidatus Scatosoma sp. (assembly GCA_045634025.1). Lineage (GTDB taxonomy): Bacteria > Bacillota > Clostridia > Christensenellales > Borkfalkiaceae > Scatosoma. The sequence continues at coordinate 10 of JAZQZK010000053.1, read as the reverse complement.
GGATCGTAGC
>JAZQZK010000052.1:0-3178 GCA_045634025.1 Candidatus Scatosoma sp. | reverse complement strand
AGAAAGCGTGGAAAACGCCATTGAAACGGCGTGTGCGTTCGATGATTTAGTGGTTATCGAGCGGTATTTAGAGAAAAAATCGGACGTGAACTGCGCCGTTTGTCGAAGACGGGGCGAAATTCTCGTTTCCGAGCCTGAAATTGCGTGTAGGGGAGAAGGAATTTATAGTTTTGAAGATAAGTATTTAACGCGGAGCGGGCTTTTGCGAGAGAAAGGTAGGGGGCAGGTACGAGATCTTGACGAAAAGACGGCGGAAGCAATCAAGGCTTACACGAGAACGCTTTATAAGAAAACGGATATGCAAGGGGTTGTGAGAATGGATTATTTACTCTCCGACGGTGAAACCTATTTAAGTGAAGTCAACACCGTGCCTGGCTCGCTCGCTTATTATCTGTTCTGCGAACGACTCACGGACGCGAAGAGATTTTTCACCGATTTACTGCTTGAAGCCATTACGAAAAGCAAAGAACCGCCAAAGCTTTGCCCTGAAACGGGAGTGCTTGACGGCTTGAATCTCAAACGAAAATAAGCTTGCTTATTTAATCTTATTCCGTTCTACGTTTTTTCTTTAATCGTTTTGTGGACTGCTCGTTTGAGTAGTCCTCTTCTTCGTCATCGTCGTCTTCGAGTTCTTGTAATTTTTGGTCGATTGCGTCGTCGAGTTTGGTTCTGATTTCTTCCTGACTTTTCACGACGAGTTGGCGGGTCTTTTGACTGTTTGCAACGATAGTCGCGCCGACGATTGCGCCGATGGCAAGTCCGATAGCAAATTTTTCCATAATATTCCTCCTAACCGAAGGTTCGGTTCAAAGAGAGTATGTGAAAAAATAGGTAAAATATACGAAAAAAACCTTAAAACGCAAAAAAAATGAATGGCGAAAAGAAAAATTTCTCTCAAACGATAGACGAACGCGTTCTTTTGTGGTATAATGAAATTATGATAGGAAACAGAATTATCGCTTTTGATATTGGCAACAAAAGAATAGGCGTGGCGGTTAGCGATCCGTTCAACGAATACGCAATGCCCTGCGAAACGTATTTCCGTACCCGTAATTTCACGGCGGACGTGGAAGCGATTGCGAAAATCGCAAAAGACCGTGGCGTTTCGGTGATCGTTTGCGGTATGCCCGTCAACTTCGACGGCTCGGAGAGTATCCAAACGGTGAAGACGCGGGAGTTTGTTGAAGCGCTTAAACAAAAAACCGACTTACCCGTCGAGCTTGAGGACGAACGCTTTACGACCATGCAGGCAAGGGAAGTTCAGATCGCAGGCGGAGTCAAGCGCGCGGATAGAAAAAAATCCATTGATTCTATCGCCGCATCGTATATCTTGGAAGGGTATCTTTCAAGAATAAAAAACCGCTCCAAACAGTAACTTGAGTAGGGGCAGGTATGAGAGAACGCGAGCTGCGGCTACAACAAAAACGAAAAAATAAAAAAGGAGGGCGGAGTAAACGCTCCGTTACAAACAAATATGAAAAAAGAAGAAATGATGGAAACTTACGACGAAGAAGAAAACATTTTAGAGCTTGAAGACGAAGAAGGCAACGTTGAGAAATTCTTGCATATCGCTACGATTGACTATAAAGGCGAGTGGTACTGTTTCTTCCAAAAGGCAGAGCCTGAAACGGAAGAGGAAGAAGACGAAGTCGTCGTTTTCCTTTTGAAGGAAGAAGACGGCGAACAACGCTTGCTTGCCCTTGAAGACGAACAGCTCATGGACGAAGTTTTCGCGGAGTTCTGCAATCAATACGAAGATTTTGAAGATAGCGACGAAGCGATGAGTTTGGATAAATAACGGACTCTACTGACAGTAGAGTGGCAAAACTTGAGAGTAGAGTTTCGGAAAGACGGGTGGAGTGTAAAAGCTTTGAACGGGCTTGACGAAATAAAAGCTTTATTATAAAATAAATGTCGACGAGTTCGAGAAAAGATTCGGGCAAAAACGACAAGGAGGTAATTTTTATGAATACTGTAAAACGTAAACCTGCAGGAAAGCGCAAAAGCGTAGCGCAAAAAGCTTTGCCTAAAAAAGCAGATACGGCGCAATGCGTTTTCAACGGCGACGGGCTTATCCCCGTAATTTCGCAAGACTTTGAAAGTGGCGAAGTGCTAATGCTAGCGTACATGAACGAAGAAGCGGTAGCAAAGACGTTCGAAACCGGTTACGCGCATTATTACAGTCTTTCTAAAAAGGAAATCTCTAAGTACGGCGAAGAGAACGGTAATACGCAAAAGGTAATTACCGCATTCCTTAACGCGGACAAAACTTCTTTGTTGTTGAAGGTTGAGCAAAAGGGGAACGCGAATAGCGAAAGCAACGCATTCTCTTGCTTTGACGCGCAAATGAAAGGCACGTATAACCAAGTGGGCGGTGTTATGCTCGGAAGGTTACAACGCATCATCGCGCAGAACAAGGCCAACCCCGAAGAAGACTCGTACACGAGCTTTTTGCTTACCAGCGGCGTTGACAAAATTTCTAAAAAAGTTGGGGAAGAAGCGGTTGAGCTCGTGATTGCGGCAAAAAATAACGATAAAGCTGAAATCGTGGACGAGGCAGCGGACTTCCTTTACCACATGATGGTTCTGCTCGCGGAACGGGGCGTGAAGCTCTCCGAAGTCGGCGCAGAACTTTGCAAGCGCAACCGTTAAATTTAACCGCGCGAACACAACTTCATAAACGAACGGAATTTTCGACAAATTTATCCAAGAACGGACGAACGCCGTCAAAACGTATCCCTTCATTTTTGGTATAATACTTCTCAAGTATAATACCGCCAAACCTTGGTTTGGTAGAAGGAAGTGGACTATGGCAAGAAAAATCGTTATCACGTCAGGCAAGGGCGGAGTGGGTAAAACCACTCTCGCCGTCAACCTTGGCGTAGCGCTTTCCAAACGTGGAGAAAGGGTTATCGTGTGCGATGCGGATTTCGGCTTAAACAACGCCGACGTGATCGCAGGTGTCGAAAATCTCGTCAATTACGATATCGTGGACGTGATAGAAGGCCGTTGTAGGGGCGAACAGGCGCTCGTGCGACATCCCGAGCATAGGAACTTATACCTACTCGCAAGCCATTCCGCGCCCGAACGATATATCTCACCGCAGGCATTGAAACTCGTAATAGAAGGCCTATCGCCCAAGTACGATTTCATCCTAATCGACTGTCCTGCAGGGATT
>JAZQZK010000051.1:0-3395 GCA_045634025.1 Candidatus Scatosoma sp. | reverse complement strand
CGCGAGTTCTTTATGCGAATTATAAAAGCCAAATTTTACGGAAAAAGTTCTCGGGAGCAGGGTCGTACCCGCCCTTCGAGAAAGGGTTGCAACGCAAAATCCGCCACGAGCCGAGTAAAATGCCTATCACCGCGCCGTGGTTGTTGATACACTCCAAGGTGTACTGCGAACAGGTGGGACGGTATAGACAGGTATGGCGTGAAATGTGTCTTTGATAAAAAAGGATAGCGCGCATACAAAGTCCGCGTAAAAAGGGTTTGAAGACTTTTTTACGCAGATAACGTCCGTTTTCTAATAAGAATACGGATAATTTTACGTTTATAGCTTCTCTTTTTTTATCATCCATTGCAAATGCTTTACGTAGGTGTTCAAGTCGTAGTCGTCTAAAACCTTTGGTACGAGCACGATATTATACGAGCCTTGTATCTCGGGTTGGACTGCTCTAAACGCTTCACGAAGAAGGCGTTTGATACGGTTCCTTCTCACGCTCTTGCCGTGCTTTTTCCCGATGGAAATACCCATCGTCATTTTGTTTGAAGGCGTGTAAATAACGGTCAAAGAAGAAGAAAACGCGCGTTTCCCCTTCTTGAATAATTTTTGAAAATCCGATTGTTTTTTCAACCTTACGTATTTCATAGCCACCGCTTGTTTTTCACAGCCTTTGCTTTTTATAGACTTTGACAACGCTTAATTTATTCCCCCGCTGAGCGCGGGCATAAGCGAATTTTCGATACTAAACGAAAACCGCCAAATTAGGCGGTCTTTTCACTATTAGTGAGTAAGTCTTTTTCTACCTTTGTTTCTACGTCTCTTCAAAACGTTTCTACCAGCCGTAGTTGCCATTCTCTTACGGAAACCGTGAACTTTACTTCTTTGTCTTTTTTTGGGTTGATAGGTTCTTTTCATTATCTTTCTCTCCTGTTTTTTATTCTATCTTTTTTATACGGGGACGGGTCTTCCGCCCTTTTATAATTTCTCGCAATGAAAAATCTTTATCTATTATACCGCAATGCGATTTATTCGTCAAGCGATTTTGCTTATTTTCGCTCGTTGTTTTAATTTTTTTCAGACTTTTTTTATAAAATCCTTACCCTTACGAATTCGTTCTTACAGGCAAAATCAAATACGTGCCCATTTTCGTTTGCGTGTTTTCCGCTACGAACGGAGCAACGGGGGTGTTGAAGGAAAGCTTAACTCTTTCATCGTCAAGCGCTTTCAACGCTTCTAACATAAACTTTCCGTTCATCGCGATTTTGAGTTCCTTACCTTCAAGTTCAATCGCGATCATTTCGTCTACGTTCCCCATATCTGAGTTCGCAGTTAAGCGAATAGCGTCCGCTTTGATATCGAAGATAACGAGATTGTTCTTATCCCCTCTCGTAAGCACGGAAGCGCGTTCCATACTGTCAATGAGTTCTGCTCTTGCAACGGTAAGCTCGGTTGCGAATGCAGGCGGGAATACGTTGTTCTTATTCACGAACTCGCCAAGATATAAACGGGACGTAAGCGTGGTGTTGTCCACTTCCACCGAAAGGGTGTTCTTCGCTACGTAGAGCTTGAGATTTTCGTCCTTCGCGTCGATCATTCTCGAAATTTCCGTAAGCGTTCTTGCAGGACAGACGATTTTCATATCCACACCGCCAACGCGTTCGCATTCGTACGTTGCCATTCTGAACCCGTCGAGCGCGGTTGCTTCCATCTTATCTCCCTTGGTTTCAAGCAAACAGCCCTTCAAGATAGGACGGCTCTCGTCCGTCGCGCAGCAAAATACCGTTTTGCTGATGAGATTTTTTAAGTCGCCTTCCTTGATTTCGACGTAGTCGTCACCCTTTTCTACGCCAACGAACGGGAATTCGTCTGCGGGTAAGGATTGCATCTTGGTTGCGTTGTCACCGTACTTAATGGCGATGCCTTTTTCGTCCGATTGCACGGTTACGTTGAAAATGGAAATTTTGCCGATGAAATCCGCGAAAAATTTACCGTTTACGCAAACTTCGCCTTCTTCAAATACTTCCGCTTTGATTTTCTTTTCAATCGAGAGCTCGCCGTCGTACGCGGTGAGCGTGAGCGTATCGTTATGCGCGTTGAGTTTAATGCACTCAAGCACGGGTACTATGGTCTTGGACGCGCAAGCCTTGCTAACGGTAATCGCCGCATCGGATAAAACAACGCCTTCGCAAATAAATTTCATAAGAATTTTCTCCTTCCTTGTAGTTTAATCGTTACCCATTAATTATAGCATATTCTCTTGCTTTTAGCAAGAGTTTTTTGTAAATTTTTGTAATATTTTTAAGGCAAGCTTGCCTATGAATTGACTGTCGTCAAAACGCGGAGGGTTCGCCCCCAAACCATTGACAACCGTTAAAACGCGGAGATGCGAGCAAGACGCGAAGAACGCGGAGAGGTCGTTGCCGAACCGCCGACAATCGTTAAAACGCGGAGAGTTCGTCACCAAACCATTGACAACCGTCAAAACGCGGAGATGCGAGCAGTTCAAGGCGGAGCAAGGGAGCGTACAAGAAGTACGTGACCGAGCGACAACGCAGAAATGCGAAGCATATACGCGTTTAGTTGAGTATAACGTCTTTTAAGCTGTAATATTTGCGCATGGCTTCTTCGCGTATAACATCCACGTCGTAAGCCCCGCAAAGCGCTTCATCGGAGAGTTTTTTCGCCATGAAAATAACGCTTGTAGGATAACGCAAGTTCTTGATGTCGTTAAGCATTTTGCCCGATTGACGAGTCCCGAAAAAGTCGCCGCCGCCACGCATTTCCAAGTCCTTTTCGGCAATCTCGAACCCGTCGGTGCTGTTTTTGAGCGTCATTAACCGCTCGATAGCCGTTTCACTTTCCGCGCCCATCAATAAGAAACAGTAGCTCTTTTCGTCACCCCTGCCCACTCTGCCACGGAGCTGGTGGAGTTGGGAAAGCCCGAACCGTTCGGCGTTGTAGATAATCATTATCGTGGCGTTAGGAACGTCCACGCCGACTTCGATAACCGTCGTCGAAACAAGGCAATCGTATTCCCTGTTCTTAAAGGCTTGCATAATCTCGGACTTTTCCTTGTCCTTCATTTTACCGTGCAGTAAGCCGAAACGGACGGTGGGAAGTTTTTGCTTCAAGCTATCGTAAAGCTCGTTCACGCTCATAAGCGTACCTTCTTCGTCGTCTTCGATTTTTGAACAGACAAAATACGCCTGTCTACCACGCTCGACTTCCGAACGCACGTACTCGTACATACTCTCGTAGCGGTGTTCGGGGATAATCCCCGTGACTACTTGTTTTCTTTCCTTGGGCTTGTCCTTAATCGTCGTAATGTCAAGGTCGCCGTAGAAAATCAAGGACAGGGTACGGGGAATGGGCGTTGCGCTCATAACTAGCGTGTCCGTACCAGA
>JAZQZK010000050.1:0-3657 GCA_045634025.1 Candidatus Scatosoma sp. | reverse complement strand
CATATAGTTCACTATTTCGTTCAAAAGGTTGATAACACCGCGGTTTTGGAGCGCGCTACCTGCCATGACGGGGATAGTATTGACGGACGCAATACCCATACGGATACCACGGATAGTTTCTTCCTTGGTAAGCTTGCCCGTTTCAAAGTACTTATCGAGCAATACTTCGTCGTTCTCCGCAGCCGTTTCCATAAGGCTTTGTTGCATATTGTCAACTTGTTCTTTAAGCTCGTCAGGGATAGGAATTTCCTGCGGTCCGTTTTCCTTGAACAAGTACGCGCGTTCTTGGATAGCGTTCACGCAACCTTGCATTTTGCCATTTTCCATAATAGGAATTTGGATAGGCGCGAGTTTACCTGCGTATTTCGCTCTAAGCGCTTCAACCGTACCAAAATAGTCGGCATTTTCCTTGTCCATACCGTTAATGAAAATAATCAACGGCTTACCGATTTTAAGGCAGTATTCGACAACGCTTTCCGCGCCGATAGGGATAGAGCCGTTCGCGCCGATAACGAGAAGCGCGCCACCTGCCGCCCTCAAACCTTCGTTGCGTTCGCCTTCAAAATCATAAAAACCGGGAAGGTCGAGTAAATTTATTTTAACGTCTTTCCAAACAAGATAGGAGCAGGACGTATACATAGACATCTTTTTAGCTTTTTCAAGTTCGTCAAAATCGGAAACGGTCGTGCCGTCCATAACTTTGCCCATACGGTCAATAGACCCACCGTTGAAAAGCATAGCCTCACAGAGCGTCGTCTTACCCTCGCCACCGTGACCGATAACTGCAATGTTGCGAATGTTCTCGCTAGAATAGTTCATAAGTTGTTCCCCCTTGAAACAAAAAATTTTCTCGCGCGACCGCCTTTCAAAAAAACCGACCGCGTTAATTATTATCATTATATTATACTTTTTAACAAATTTCAAGGGGTTTTTGAAAATTTTTCAAATTTTTTTCAAAAAAATCCTGAACGGCTCAAAAAAATCAGGTTTTTGAAAAGAAAAACGGTGGATTTAAGCGGAAAAGTTGACAAAAAACAAAAAAAGCGATATAATAAAAGCCAAGAAAAACCGCCAAGAGAAAGGAAAACGGACGAAAGTTATGGAAAAAAGATTGATTTATTTCGATTACGCGGCGACTACGCCCCTTGATAGCGAAGTGTTGGAGAAGATGTTACCGTACTATAAAGAGAATTACGGCAACGCGGATTCCTTGCACGCGTTCGGCAGAAAGGCGCAGACGGCGGTGGACTTCGCGCGTGATAAAGTGGCGGAACTTATAGGCGCAAAGCCGAGTGAGATTTATTTCACGTCAGGCGGAACGGAGAGTGATAACTGGGCGGTGCTCGGTGGCGCGTACGCTTGTAAAAAGCGTGGTAAAACGCATATTCTCGCTTCCAAAATCGAACACCACGCCGTACTTTCCGCGATGGAAAGATTAGAAAAAGATGGTTTTGAAGTGGAGTATATCCCCGTAAACGAAGGGGGCAGGGTTGAGATAAACGAAGTTGAAAAGCGTTTGAAGGAAAACACGGGGCTCGTTGCCGTGATGAAGGCGAACAACGAAACGGGCGCAATTCAACCCGTTGAAAAAATCGCAAAACTTTGCAAAGAACGCGGGGTATTATTCTTCTCCGACTGCGTGCAATACGTACCGCATAGGAAACTGGACGTAAACGCGCTCGGCGCGGACATGGTAGCCATCTCCGCTCATAAATTCCACGGGCCAAAGGGTTGTGGCGCGCTGTATATCCGCAAAGGCGTAGGCATTGAAAAGCTGGTTGCAGGCGGAGAACAGGAACGCGGAATGCGTGGTGGTACGCTCAACGTACCTGCCGTCGTGGGGCTTGCGCACGCTTTGGAGCTTTCCTATAAAAACAACGAAGAGCGTGAAGAACGCATAACCGCTTTGCGTAAAAAATTCCTTAATAAAGTTTTGAGCCTTGACGGAGTAAGCTTGAACGGTTCGTTTGAAGAGAACGAAGAGTATTTGCCGTCCGTATTCAATTTACGTTTTGACGGCGTAGAAAACACTTCGTTCTTGTATAATATGGACTTAAACGGCGTGGCGGTTGCATCGGGTTCTGCCTGCGCGAGCGCGTCGTTAAAGCCTAGCCACGTCTTGACGGCGATGGGGCTTAGCGAAGAGCAAGCGAAAAGCTCGATACGGTTTAGTATCGGCAAGGACACGACGGAAGAAGAAATCGAGTACGTAGCGGAAAAGTGCAAAGAGATTTTAGAGAAAATTCGCGTAAAAAAATAAAAAACCGCCTAAAAAAAGCGGAAAAAGGGGTTAGTAATTCTTTACTAATTATAAAAAAAGTGGTATAATTTAATCACGATAAAGAAGGCCGAAAAAATACGGCTAAAAATAAAAGAAAGCGGAGGTATAATATGGCACACGTAATTACTAACGAATGCGTAGCTTGTGGCGCATGCGAAGACACCTGCCCCGTTGGCGCAATCGCTATGGGCGAAAACGGAATCTACGTTATCAACCCTGATGAATGTGTTGATTGCGGAGCTTGCAAAGACGGTTGCCCCGTTGGCGCAATTCAAGACTAATCGAAAGATTTGTAAAAACCGAAGAAAAGGACTTGGCTGCTCGCTAAGTCTTTTTTTCGTGGGAAAGCGATTGCTTGTAGCCTATATATAATATTGTAGCCTATATATAATAACGTAATAAACACGCGGAGTACCGATAATAAGGAAGAAAAAAAACACCGTCCTGCAATTAATTTGCAGGACGGTAAGTTTTATTAAAATTTAGAGATTAGTCGTTGTAGGGATCGTTTTCGTCCTTTACTTCAACTTCTTGCGTTTGAACGGTAGCTTCCGTCTTCTTCGCCTTAACTTTACGAGCAGGCGCTACCGATTGAACGGTTACAGTGTAGCCTTTTTTCTTGCGAGATTTCATAACGAACTTACGAACGATAATGCTAACAACAGCAAGGAGAAGGATTGCAGCAATTGCAATCGAGCTTGCCAAGAGCCATACGTTGGTGTCCGAAGTCGTCGTCGTTTCGCTTTCTTTTTCGTCTTCCGTTTCGTCTTCTTCAACGTCAGGAGCTACGGACGCTTCCGTGCAGCTATAATCTACGAAAATCATATTCGTAAGATTGTTTTCGTCCTTGTAGTTCATATACGCCGTGCTAACGGTGTAGGTGGAAGAGAGATAGCTTTCGTAGGAACTGCCAGATTTCTTTTCGTCAATCGTTGCGTCGTAACGAAGGAATGCGCTGTCGTCGTAGAAGGAGTAACCGCTTTCAAGCGCTTCACCGGAGCAACCGCTTACCTTTTCTTCAACGTTTTCTTTAACCTTTTCCAAGATAGAAGCGAAGGAATCGTCAGTCAAAGCGTTTGCGCCGCCAAGGTCAAAGAGTACAAGGCTGTTCGCAGGGTTCTTAAACTTACCGTCACGAGAACCGCTCCAAACTTCAAGACGATAGTTCTTTTCGTTGCTACCCGTGTGGAGATAGAAGGTAACGGTTTGCCAAACGTCATCGCCCGTACCTTCAACGATTGCTTGCAACTTCTTCTCTTCTTGCGCGGAAGTTCTTGCCGTAAGACCAGTAACTTCAGAGAAGTCTTTTACTTCCGTGGTGTAGTTGTCGTAAGCGAAATATTTGCCGTCCTTATAGTAGAACGCGATACCGTCGT
>JAZQZK010000049.1:0-2333 GCA_045634025.1 Candidatus Scatosoma sp. | reverse complement strand
AAGCAGTCGTTCAATTATTCGAAAGCTCGCAAGGTTTACAAATTTCGGGCGCGAAAGCAAGATTCTTAGGCCACAGCCAAGAGCTTGCCGTCTCCGAAGACATGCTTGGTAGAGTCTTCGACGGTATGGGTAACCCCCGTGACGGTGGCGATCCCATCATTCCCGAAAAGAAATTAGACATCAACGGCGAACCTATCAACCCCGCCGCTCGTGACTACCCCAACGAATTCATTCAAACGGGTATCTCGGCAATTGACGGGTTGAACACGCTCGTCCGTGGTCAAAAATTACCCGTATTCTCGATGAGTGGTTTACCTCACGCCGAGCTTGCAGCGCAAATCGCTCGTCAAGCCAAGGTAAGAAGTGGGGATTGCAAATTCGCCGTAGTTTTCGCGGCAATCGGTATCACCTTCGAAGAAACGCAATACTTCATTGAAGACTTCAAACGCACGGGCGCAATCGAAAGAACGGTACTCTTCACCAACCTTGCAAACGACCCTGCGGTAGAACGTATCTCCACGCCCCGTATGGCGCTCACCTGCGCGGAATACTTGGCGTTTGAAAAGGGTATGCACGTACTCGTTATCATGACGGACATCACCAACTACGCAGAAGCGCTCCGTGAAGTGTCCGCCGCAAGACGCGAAGTCCCCGGCAGACGTGGTTATCCCGGTTATCTTTACACCGACCTTGCAAGCTTGTACGAACGCGCAGGCCGTATCCGTGGCAAAGAAGGCTCGATTACGCAAATCCCTATCCTTACCATGCCCGAAGACGACAAAACGCACCCCATTCCCGACTTGACGGGGTACATCACCGAAGGTCAAATCATCTTATCGCGTGACTTGTATAAACGTGGTATCAACCCTCCCGTTGACGTATTGCCCTCCCTTTCCCGTTTGAAGGATAAGGGTACTGGTAAAGGCAAGACGAGAGAAGACCACGCAGACACCATGAACCAGCTTTTCGCTGCGTACGCTCGTGGTAAGGAAGCGAAAGAACTTTCGGCAATCTTGGGCGAAGCGGCGCTTTCCGACGTCGATAAACTCTACGCAAAATTTGCAGAACAGTTCGAAAAGGAATACGTATCCCAAGGCTTTAACACCGATAGAAATATCGAAGAAACGCTTGATTTAGGCTGGAAACTCTTGAAGATTTTGCCTACGAGCGAATTGAAACGTATCCGCACGGAATATATCGAAAAGTATCTTAAGAAAGAGGACTAATATGGCAAGGTTGAACGTAAACCCTACCCGTATGGAGCTGAAAAAGCTTAAAGCTCGCCATGCAACCGCGGTTCGGGGACACAAACTGCTAAAAGATAAGTCGGACGAGATGATCCGTCGTTTCACGGTAATTTTGCGCGAAGCAAAAGCGCTCCGTGAAGAAACGGAAAAGGAACTCGCGAACGTATTAAAACAATTCACCGTCGCGCGTAGCGTTACGCCTTCTTTTGAAGTGGAAACGGCGTTTTCCATGCCGACGAACTCGGTGGTCGTTGATTGTGCGACGGAAAGCGTAATGGGTGTTGACGTGCCCAAAATCAAGCTCTTGGAAGAGAAAAAGGGAAACGGACTTCCCTACGCCTACACCGAAATCACGGCAGAAGCGGACTACTCGGTAGAGCAGGCAAGCAAACTTCTTCCCAAAATGGTCGCGCTTGCAAAATCCGAAAAGACGGTACGTATGCTCGCGGACGAAATTGAAAGAAACAAGCGTCGCGTAAACGCGCTTGAATACGTCATGATTCCTCAGCTCGAAGAAACGATTAAATATATCAAAGATAAGCTCGACGAAAACGAACGCGCTGCTGTGGTGCGGTTAATGAAAGTCAAAGGAAAAGCCGAATAGGCTTTTCCTTTCTAGATAAGCTAAACGCGTATACACTTCGCAAGGCTTCGTTGTCGCTCGGTCACGTACTTCTTGTACGCTCCCTTGCTCCGCCTTGACTTGCTTGTATCTCCGCGTTTTGACGGTAATCGTTTTGCTTTGAATTAGCTAAACGCGTATATACGTCGCATTTCTGCGTCATAGCTCCGTGCGATTTGGTCGTGTACGGCTAGTACACTCCCCGCATCGTACTCGCTATTTCTTGTACTGCTCGTATCATCGCGTTTTTTAATATTTACAAGGAGTAAAACATTATGAAAATTATCTTTTTTGGTGACTCTATCACTGACGCAAAAAGAATGCGTACTTCTACGGAATCGGGCAGAATTCCTGAAGAATACAGCATTGAACCAAATACGTACGGTAGTGGCTACGTATTCTTAACGGCTGCGCAACTTTTCTATGAAAAGCCTCAATATTACCAAATCTTAAACCGTGGTATC
>JAZQZK010000048.1:0-3034 GCA_045634025.1 Candidatus Scatosoma sp. | reverse complement strand
CTCCGTTATTTACGAAACGTTCATGACCCGCTGCGTAGCTCCTCACCACGCCCAAATTGATAAAAAGTCAGCGGAACGCTCGAAGTCGAACATTATTATAAACGATTTTTTTCGCTTTTGCAAGCGTTTTTGCATTACTTTACGCATTTTTTTATTTTATTCCGCTTTTTTAATCATTGTTTTTTGTTTTTTTTCTTGACAAAGTAGCGTTTTTTAATTATAATTAAAATGTTGGTGTATTGCCAAAATAAATATTTAGGAGTTTTTTATGGACTTTCTTCTTGAAGGGTTCAAGGCGCTTGCAGCTAACCCGAAGATGATTGCGATGTGGGTTATCGGCGGACTTTTAATCTACCTTGCAATTAAAAAAGATATGGAACCTGCGCTCTTGTTGCCTATGGGCTTCGGCGCAATCCTTGTAAACCTTCCGCTCTCGCCCGTTATCGGCGATCCTGCGAACGGTGATCACTTGGGGATTATCACTTCCCTTTTCAAAGTGGGTATCGAAGCGAGCGAAGCTATGCCTTTGCTTCTCTTTATCGGTATCGGCTGTATGATTGACTTCGGTCCGCTTCTTACCAACCCCAAGCTCTTTATCTTGGGTGGCGCGGCGCAACTTGGTATTTTCGTTACCATTATACTCGCGGCAATGATCGGTTTCCCCTTGAACGACGCGGCGTCTATCGGTATTATCGGTGCGGCAGACGGTCCTACGGCAATTCTCGTTGCTATGCAACTTGCGTCTAACTACGTTGGTCCTATCATGGTCGTTGCGTATTCGTACATGGCGCTCGTGCCTATCGTGCAACCCGTTGTTATCAAGGCTTGCACCACGCAAAACGAACGTAAAATCCGCATGAAGTATAACGCGAAGCAAATCCCTCCCCTTATGCGTGTTTTGTTCCCGATTATCGTTACCATCGTTTCGGGCTTGATTGCGCCTGATTCGCTCTCGCTCGTTGGTATGCTCATGTTCGGTAACTTGCTCCGTGAATGTGGGGTTTTGAAATCGCTTTCCGAAACCGCGCAAACGACGTTCTCGAACATTATCACCCTTCTTCTTGGTATCACCATTTCCTTCCAAATGCAAGCTGACGCGTTCTTGAGCGTTGAAACGCTTATCATTATGGCGCTTGGTCTTTTCGCGTTCGTATTCGATACCGTTGGCGGTGTTATGTGCGCAAAGCTTATCAACTTGTTCTCCAAGGAAAAAATCAACCCCATGCTCGGCGCGGCTGGCATTTCGGCGTTCCCTATGGCGTCCCGTGTCGTTGCGAAGATGGGTACGAAAGAAGATCCCGGTAACCACTTGCTCATGCACGCAGTTGGCGCGAACGTGTCCGGTCAAATCGCTTCGGCTATCGTTGGCGGTTTGATTATCGGTATTCTCGGCCCGTTCTGTTAATTTTAGGAGGTGAACAGTATGTTTAATTTATTAGCAGCATTTGATAATCTTCAACCTATGAACTGGGCAGTTCTTGAACCTGCGCTTAACTTCCTTTGGCAAGGGCTTTTGGCGATCTTCGTCGTTATCGGCTTGATCATCATTACCGTTAAGGCTTGCAACTATGCAATCGTTAAAGCGGACGAAGCTAAAAAAGCTCGCGAAGAAGCAAAAGCAAACTCGGAAAATCAAGGCGAGTAATTCGTAAATTTTTCCATATTTAATAAATAAAGTTGACAAAACCGACTTTTTCAGCGTATAATATACCTATACGCAAAAGTCGGTTTTTTCTTTTTCTAAAACACGGCTACAAGGAGCGCTATGACGAAATTTTTAATTAAACTTTTTATTAAAAACGGGGACGACCTTTCGGATACTAACGTACGCTCGAAGTACGCGTCGCTTGCAGGGATTACGGGGATTGTAGTCAATTTCCTACTCTTTTTAGTCAAGCTTGTCGTAGGGTTACTCTCCGCTTCCGTCGCAATTATCGCGGACGCTTTTAATAATATCTCGGACGCAGGCTCGTCCGTCGTCGCCTTGATCGGGTTTCGGCTTTCGTCCAAGCACGTCGATAAAGAACACCCGTTAGGACACGGGAGAATGGAGTACGTCACTGGCTTTATCGTGGATATGCTTATCATTCTCGTTGGGTTTGAGCTACTCACAAGCTCGTTTGATAAAATTCTAAACCCTGCCCTGCCGACCGTACATACCGTTACCTATATCGCGCTTGGGCTTTCTATCGCCGTCAAGTGTTGGTTGTATTTTTTCTATAACCATATCGGCAAGAAAATCAACGCAACCGCGCTTAAATCGGCGTCAAAGGACAGTTTGTCCGATTGCTTTGCAACCGCGCTCGTCTTGGTTTCGGCTATCGTTGCTAAACTTTTCAACCTTGCCATCGACGGCTACGCTGGGCTTGTCGTTGCGGGCTTGATTATCTACGCGGGCGTAAACTCCGCCAGGGAAACCATTGATTTATTACTCGGTACTCCGCCCACGAAAGAGTTCGTGCAAAGTATTTACGAGTTTGTTAAAGCGTACCCTGAAATCGTGGGTATCCACGACGTTATGGTGCACGACTACGGCGTTGGCAGACAGATTATGTCCTTCCACGCGGAAATTCCGTCCGATTTTAACGTGAATATCGCGCACGAGATTATCGACCAAGTCGAACGGGATATGCACGAAGAGTTCGGCGCTATCGTTACCATTCATCTCGACCCGATTGCCGTCAACGACGAAGAAGTCAACGAGATGCGCGCGTTCGCTATTTCCTGCATGAACGAGATTGACGAGAGTTTCACTCTCCACGATTTTAGAATGACCAAGGGCGATAAGTATATCAACCTTATCTTCGACCTTGTTATCCCCGTCGATTATAACGGCGATGAAGAAACGGCGGCGAAACTCGTAGCACAAAAAATCAAGGAAAGAAACGAGAACTGTTTTGCCGTCATCAAAGCGGAGCACCCCTTCGTTTAACGCGTACCTGCCCCCTATCTTTAAGATAAACGACCGCTTATTCAAGCGGTCGTTTTTAATTTTTTACGATTCTTCGCAAGGAATTTCCAACACGGGCTCGTT
>JAZQZK010000047.1:0-2606 GCA_045634025.1 Candidatus Scatosoma sp. | reverse complement strand
ATTTATGCGAAAAATGGCGGCGTTCTACGTCAAAGGAATGCGTGGGGCGGCGGTGTTTAAGGATAGACTTTTCAAATCTGAAAACCCAGACGAAGTCTTGGAAATTGCAAGACAAATCTGGACGGACGAGAAGGGCGAGTTGAACGAACTTTAAGACAACCAAAAAGAAAAACGCCGTGGCGGTTTATCCGTCACGGCGTTCATACTATCAATTTAATTACAAATCTTCGGTTTCAGGTTCAAAGAAAGGAATGGGTTTGAGCTTAAACTCGTTCAAGACGTGCAACCTATCAATTTTAGCCTGTTTTTCCTTGTCCGCGCATACGCCCGTGCGGATATACTCGTCGAGCATCGCATACGTGAACCCTAAATTATCTTCGTCCGTCTTCGAGCAAAGCCCGTCGGCGGGCGTTTTGTCTACGAGATTTTCAGGCAAGCCTAAATATTTACCGATCGCCTTAACTTCCTGCACCGTGAGTTTGCCAAGCGGACTAAAATCCCCTGCCGCGTCGCCGTAGCGCGTGGAATAGCCAACGTAGTCTTCGGAGTAGTTGCAGGTATTCGCCACCCTGCCGTTGTGCGCTTGCGAAACGGCGTAGAGCGTGGACATTCTAATTCTTGGCGGAAGATTGATTCTCGTTTGCGTAGTCGCTTCAACGCCTGCATTTTCAAGCGAACGGAGTACCCCTTCCACGCTGTCTTTGATATTGCAAACGTAATACTTAATGCCGAGAAATTCCACGAGTTGCAAAGAATCCCCGATATCCGCTTGTTCGCCGTTGGGCATGAGCACGCCGATTACGCGGTCTTTCCCAAGCGCCTTTACGCATAATGCGGATACGATACTTGAATCCTTACCGCCTGAAACGCCGATTACCGCGTTACAGCCTTTGCCGTTTTTCTCAAACCAGTCTTGAATCCATTTGATAAGTTCGTTTGTAACTTTTTCTACGTTAAACATAATATACCTCAAGGGAGCGAATTGACAGCTATACCGTCAATTCATGGTTGCAGCGCAGTCAATTCATCTTAACCGCTTTTGCGGTTAAAAACGGCGCAGGAGAACGTCCCACGCCGAAAAAATCGAATGTTAAGCTTTGTTAGCCGAGCCGAGAACGTTGACAATCTTGTGTTTAACAAGTTCCTTCATCATAGCTCTTGCATCGCCAAGGTATTGACGAGGGTCGAAGTGAGAAGGTTCTACGTTGAAGTGTTGTCTGATCGCTGCCGTGAACGCTACGCGAAGGTCGGAGTCGATATTGGTCTTGCAAACCGCCATTTGCGCTGCCTTTCTAAGCTCGGATTCGGGAATACCGATTGCATCGGGCATGTGACCGCCGAACTTGTTGACAAGCGCAACTTTGTCTTGCGGTACGGACGATGCGCCGTGCAATACGATGGGGAAGCCGGGAAGTCTCTTACCGATTTCTTCCAAGATATCCAAACGGAGTTTGGGGTCTTGACCGGGCTTGAACTTATATGCGCCGTGGCTCGTACCGATTGCGATTGCAAGCGAGTCGATACCCGTTCTTTGCGTGAATTCTTCAACTTCGTCAGGGGACGTGAATTGCGCGTCAGCAGCGTCAACGCTTACGTCGTCTTCAACGCCTGCGAGCTTACCAAGTTCTGCTTCAACAACGACGCCGTGGTCGTGAGCGTATTCAACGACCTTTTTCGTGATTTCGATATTTTCTTCCCAAGGATGCGAAGACGCGTCGATCATGACGGACGTGAAACCGCTGTCGATAGAAGCTTTGCAGATTTCAAAATCTGCGCCGTGGTCAAGGTGCATAGCGATAGGAATATCCGTCGTTTCAACAGCAGCTTGAACGAGATGACGAAGATATACGGGGTTAGCGTACTTTCTTGCGCCAGCCGATACCTGCAAAATAACAGGCGACTTTTCTTCGTTCGCAGCTTCTACGATTGCTTGAATCATTTCCATGTTGTTCACGTTAAAAGCGCCGATTGCATACTTGCCAGCGTAAGCTTTTTTGAACATTTCGGTAGTAGTTACCAAGGGCATAATATAAATCCTCCAAAATTTTACTTTTCTTTTCTCTCGTACTTCGAAGAGTTTTGATTTAATCGCAACATCTCTTCGCATAGCATTATACATTATTTTTCCTAAAAAAGCAAATAAATAAGCCCATATTTTTCAAAAAATATAGGCTCGCGTTGTACATACTTCGTATTTCCGCGTCACAACTCCGCGCGCCTTGCTCACGTACGGCTAGTACACTCCCTGCGTCGTGCTCGTTGTTCCTTGAACTACTCGTATCTCCAACGCGACGTTGGGACGGGGTGGGAGTAGGGACGATAGTCAATTCATTCCATAAATAAATATACGCGTACACGCATACGCACGCGCGCGAGAAGAAAGAAGGATTTTGCAAAAACCGACTTCTTAAAAGGGGAAAGCAAGCGCTGTTTTTGTAAAAAGTGGGGATAGGAAAAACGAAAAAGTCCTTGTAAATCAAGGGAAAAGGCGAAAAATAACCATAAAAACAAAAAAAATTAAAAAAAAGTCAAAAAATTGAAAAAACCGACGCAAAGCAGCTTGACTAAATTTTCGTTTCATAATACAATGATTAGGCAAGCTTAAG
>JAZQZK010000046.1:0-2740 GCA_045634025.1 Candidatus Scatosoma sp. | reverse complement strand
GGGAATTCGTTAAGAACGTCCGTCATCTCGTTACCACGTTCACCGCAACCTACGTACACGATGATGTCCGCGTCTGCCCATTTAGCGAGTTGGTGTTGAACGACCGTTTTACCGCTACCGAAAGGACCGGGTACTGCCGCTACACCGCCTTTTGCGATGGGGAAGAGCGTGTCGATAACTCTTTGGCCTGTTACCATAGGCATAGCGGGATTGAGTTTTTGCGTGTAGGGACGGCCTTTACGAACGGGCCATTTACGGAGCATTGCTACCTTTTTAACGCCGTCCGCCGTTGCGATTTCCGCAATCGGTTCTTCAATCGTGTATTCGCCGTCGGCGATGGATAAAAGCTTACCTTCGTAGCCGAAGGGAACCATAATTCTATGTTCAACGATTTCCGTTTCGTTTACGATACCGAGTACGTCGCCTGCTTTTACGTTGTCCCCTACTTTTGCTTTGGGGATAAATTTCCATTTGCGTTCTCTGTCCAAGTTATTGACGGACACGCCACGCGAGATTCTTTCGCCGTATTTGAAATACAACGTCGTAAGGGGGCGTTGTATGCCGTCGAAGATGCCCGTGATAAGACCGGGCGCAAGTTCCGCAGAAAGCGGTTCGCCCGTTGTGTATACGTCTTCGCCAGGGCCTAAGCCTGACGTTTCTTCATAGACCTGAATGGAAGCTTTGTCGCCACGCAATTCAATGATTTCTCCGACGAGTCCTTTTTCGGAAACGCGTACAACGTCGTACAATTTCGCGTCGGACATGCCTTCCGCGATAATCAAAGGTCCGGATATTTTCGTTGTCTTTCCTGCCATTTTTATTCCTCTCTTTTCTCTTTTACCGTTTAGTCGTTGTGGAATAATATATCCACGCCTAACGCCTTTTCCATGGCGTTTTTAAGAACTTCCATACCGTATCCGCCCGCGCCGTCGCCTGTTGGCACGCTCACGATTACGGGATAAGGTTGTTCGTCAAATCTTTTCAAAAAATCTTTTAACGGACGGGCAAGGTCTTCGGTTAAGAATATCACTTGATAGTCCTTTGCAATTCTTCGCAAAATTTCCCTTGCGCGTTTTTCGTCTTCTGCGGGGAAGGTTGTTACGCCTGCCGCTTTGAAGACCATTATTCCGTCGCCGTTCCCGACGATAGCCGTCTTTCCTATCACCTTTCTATCCCCCCGTTAAAAACTTCTTAAACGAGCTTTAATCGCAGTCTCGCTTAAGCCTGCGTTCAGGCAAACGAATGCAATTCTTACGTTTGAAAGCTCGGTCTTTTTTCTATATACGAAATATAAGAACGGTTCGCTTTTTTGAAGTTCGTATTTGCGACGAGCAAAATACTCTACTTCACGCGAGTCGCGTACCTTTTCGCCTTCGCTTAAGGGCTTGCCCTTTTCCTTCGCCGTAAGACAGACGGAAATAAAGTCCGCATACTCCGTGTTCGCGAAGTATTTTTTCGTCTTTTCCGCGTCCGTATCGAACAATTTTTCAAGCTCGGTAATTTTGAGCTTGCCGTGGGGCAGGTACGAGTCTAACGCGCTTTCCGCGTCCTTTGAACGAAGGGCTGTAAGCACGTTCGTCACGTCTGCTTTTTCGCTTAAAAGTCCGCGTAAGAACTTCTTGCCCTTTAAGACTTGCCATAACTGTTCAAAGAGCGCTTTGTCGAAGATTTGCCCGACTTTCGCGCCGTCCTTGTCCTCTTCTAAAAGCGCGGAAACTTCTTCGCAAGCCGTTTTAAGATAGGCGAAGTCTTTAAGCGGAGCGAAATCTCCTTCGTTTACACAGTCCGATAAGGTTTTGATTGCGATTAAGCCTTCGCTTGCGAGCATATTGTCCGCCGAAACGCCAAGCGATTTCGCTTTCAAAAGCGCTTTCGCGTTATGGAAATCGTTGGGGACGAGCAAGTATTCAAGCTCGGCTTTGGAAGGAGCGTATTCGCGAATGAACGCATACAAGCGCGCGTCTTCAAGCGCTACGAGCTTTTCAAAATCATGAAAGCCGTTTACGCCTTCTGCGCCCGAACCGAATCCGCTGTCCAAAAGAAAGCGAAAGGCGTCCTCCGGTTGCATTTCGCAGATCCGAAGTAGCTTTTCACCGAGAAAGTTTTTCTCGCGGACGGCTATTACGCCGTTTGTATATTGCACGTCATAGACTGCCATGCCTTTACTCCTTTAATTAAACAATTTCCTTGCTAGCTCGGCTTGATTGCGGTCTTTATCCGCCGTAAGTAACGCCGTGAACGAAAGCTCTTTGTCGGCAAGTTTGCCAACGAGACGCATTCCGCCTTCGACGTCTATACGGGTTTTAGATACCGTAACGCCAAGTTTTTCGATAACAGGTAACGCGCAAAATTCTTGTTCGTAAGCAAAGTTTTTCGACAAGAATACTTCGTCGCCTGCTTCCGCGTACTTTTCAAGTAACGCTGAGTACAGCGTAAGGCAATCTTCCTTTTCGAGCGCAAGTAAGCGTTGCAAAGCAAGCGCGTAAACGGCATCCACCGCTTTGCGCTTTTCTTTAAGCAAAATTTTACTGCTTTCCAAGCGCGCGTCCGCAAGACGTTTTTCAAGCGTGGACTTCGCGTATTCTTCCGCGTTAGTTTCTGCCTGCAACCGTCTTTCAAGCGCGACAACGTTGGCTTTGGACACGATCTCTTCACGGCGTTTCTCTGCGTTCGCGACGATGCCCTGCGCTTCCATTTGCGCGTCGGAAAGTATTTTTTCTACGATATTTTGCGTAGCCAT
>JAZQZK010000045.1:0-5669 GCA_045634025.1 Candidatus Scatosoma sp. | reverse complement strand
AGAGGATCCACCTGTACCCATTCCGAACACAGAAGTTAAGCTCTTTAACGCCGAAAGTACTTACGGTTAACCGTTGGGAGGATAGGTAATTGCCGCTTTTCAAATTAAGAAGTGAAAGTCTTACGACCTTCACTTCTTTTTCTTTTATGGTCGAACATATTTTACGAAAATATCTCCAACGCTTCATTACAAATAGTTTCTTTATATAAAAAATAGGCTTGAGCGGTATGCTCAAGCCTTGTTATGTTATAGATAGTTTTCTTCAGTTTGCCTGTTTCGCATTTTTTGCCAGTTGATAAATCCGTACAGGTCGTTGACAAGGAACATAATAAAACAAAAGATCATAGGCAGGTACGAGATGTTCTGAATGCTTGCAAGTATCCACAAAACAATAAGTACGATATCGTTCGCGCCGTACGCGCAGGCGTAAAGGGGACTGCGTAAATACGTTAAGTACACCGCCAAAAAACTGGTTGAAACGGACAGCGTGCTTACGAGCAAGTTTTGCGTATGCAACGCTTTGAGAATGAAATAGAAAACGATGGTGACGACGACGGTGTAAGCCCACATAAGCGCGAATTGTTTTTTCGTTGGCTTTCCGACCTTGACTTCCTTTGTGCCTTTATACGGATTTTTCAGCCAAGAAATCGTACTCACAACCGCCATAGGCGCGCTCATGAACACGTAAGTGATCATTTCGCCGTAGTATCTAAAACGGATAGAAATAATCCCGTAAATAAGCGAGAAAACAACGCATAAGAGTTGCCCGATAACGTAACCTTTTGCAACGAAGATGAGCGCCGTAACGCCGATTATCGAAGCGAGAAGGCTCAAATAATCCTTTTCTTTGAGAAATAGGAAGGACAGGGTTACGACGAAAAGGGAAACTAACCAAAGCCCCCGCTCAAATTTTGTAAGATCCTTGAATGGATTATTGATTTTCATAGCAAAGCTCTCCATTTTAATCGCTTTCTATTATACCAAAGAATAAAGGGATTTGTCAAGCGACAAGCGGTTGGTGAACGCCGTAGAAGTAGTTAATTTTAACGCTGAAAAAACTTTTAGAAAGTTTTGCGAATTTTCTTGACATTCTATAAAAAGAATAGTATAATAAGTATATATTCCAAAAAAGGAGAGAAGGAAATGAAAAGATTTTTTTGTGTGATGTTATTTGTAGTTTGTCTTATGACGTTTGGCGCTTGTACGGTTGAGGTTGCTTCGGCTGAAGTTATAGAGATATTGGAGTTCCTTGGCGGTAAATTCAATGCATTTGTAGAATACTGCCGTCCTTATTATGAAACCGTTGTGGCAAATGTTGGCGGTTTTATCTCGGGCGTTATGGGGAAATAATTAAGGAGAAATTTCTTAATTGGCTACATAAAATAATAATAAAACAGGCGAATTTATCGCCTGTTTTTTTGTGTGATATTAAGGTTATATGTTCGCTAAAAGCTCTTTCATCGCGTACACGCCTGCGGGCTTTCCTGCAACGAACTTCGCTGCCTTGATTGCGCCGACCGCGAAAACACGCTTACTTCTTGCGCTATGCGTGATGGAAATAATCTCGTCTTCGCCTGCGAACATAACTTCGTGTTCGCCCACAATCGTACCGCCACGAACGGCGTGGATACCGATTTCCGAGCGGGTTCTTGCGCCGACGATACCGTCTCTGCCGTTGACGTATTGTTTTTGGTTGTCAAAGACTTCGTTGATACTATCCGCAAGCATCAAAGCCGTGCCGCTAGGCGCGTCCTTTTTTAAATTATGGTGGCGTTCGATGATTTCCACGTCGTAGCTTTCGCCAAGGACTTCGGCGACCGTTTTGCAAATGGCTTGCATAAGGTTGACACCCAAAGACAAATTTGCCGTTTTGAAGATAGTCGTCGTTTTCGCGTACTCGTTGACGAGTTCAAGGTCGGTAGGGGTAAAGCCCGTTGACGCAAGTACGATAGCAACGTTGTTTTCTTTCGCGTAGTCAAGGCGTTCTTTCAAGTTCTCGGCGGACGAGAAGTCGATGATGACGTCGGCTTGTTCTTTGACGTCTAAAAAGCTTTTATAGACGGGGATACCGATTTCTCTGGGATATAAATCCACGCCGGCAACCGCTACTGCGGTTTCGTCACCACTTAAAAGTTCAAGGACTGTTCCGCCCATTTTACCGCACGCGCCACAAATTATAATTCTCGTTTTCATTGTTTAAGCACCAACCCGAATTTTTTCAATTCCGCGCGTAATTTTTCAGCGTTTTGGGGTTCGATTTCCGTCAACGGAGCGCGGGGCGTGCCTGCGTTGAAACCGAGCATATTCATAGCCGCTTTTACGGGGATGGGATTGACTTCGCAGAAACATGCGTTTGCGACGGGTAAAAGCTTGTCGTTGAGCGCAATCGCGTCTTGCATTTTGCCTTCCGCAATGAGCACGCAGAGTTTTTTCACTTCTGCAGGGAGAACGTTGGAAAGCACGGAGATTACGCCTGCGCCACCGTTTGCAAGGATGGGAAGGTTAAGCGCGTCTTCGCCCGAATATACGTCGCATTTTTCACGGACAAGACGGAAGGTTTCCATCGTTTTCGACATATTACCGCCGGCATCTTTAATGCCTGCGATATTAGGGATTTCCGCGATTTTAGCCATAGTCGCAGGTTGAATTTCAACGCCCGTTCTACCGGGTACGTTGTAGGCGATTACGGGGATAGATACCGCTTCGCAGATAGCTTTATAATACTCTACTAAACCGTTTTGCGTGCATTTATTATAGTAGGGGGTTACGGCAAGTAAACCGTCCGCGCCGTAGCTTTCCGCTTTTTTCGCGGTCATAACAGCGTCGGCGGTGCAGTTGCTACCGCAACCGAAGATAACCTTTGCTCTGCCGTTTACCTTCTTGACGGCGTAGTCCATTAAAACGTGTTCTTCTTCAAAGGACATTGTGGAAGGTTCGCCCGTCGTACCAAGGAAAATGATAGCGTCCGTTCCGCCTGCGATTTGGTATTCGATAAGCTCGCCGAGAGTGTCGTAGTTTACGCCCGATTGCGTAAAGGGTGTGATGAGCGCGGTTGCGCTACCTGTAAAAAATCCTTTCATATAATAATGTATTCTCCTTTTTGATAGAAGTGTGCTTAGTTTTCGTTAGTCAAAGTATCCTTTGGCAGCCAAGAGTTCGGCAAGAAGTACCGCGCCACCTGCCGCGCCGCGCAGGGTGTTGTGAGAAAGTCCAACGAACTTGTAATCAAAGAGTACGTCTTCGCGGAGTCTGCCAACCGTATCGCTCATGCCGTTGCCTTCCATTCTGTCAAGCTTGGCTTGGGGACGGTTGTCTTCTTCGAGATATTTCAAGAACTGTTCGGGCGCGGACGGGAGCGAAAGCGTTTGCGGTTCGCCCTTAAATTCCGACCATGCCTTAAGGATTTCTTCTTTTGAAGGCTTATTTTCAAAGCTTACGAACACCGCCGCGGTATGTCCGTCGGAAACGGGTACGCGCAGACATTGCGCCGTAATGACGGGGGAGTTGGCTAAAGAAATTTCTCCGACTCTGACTTCGCCCCAAATTTTAAGGGGTTCCTTTTCGCTCTTTTCTTCTTCGCCGCCGATGTACGGAATGATATTGTCAAGGATTTCGGGCATCGTTTGAAAGGTCTTGCCTGCGCCTGAAATGGCTTGGTAGGTGCAAACGGTTGCGCATTTTATCCCGTACTTTTTCAAGGGATGGAGCAGGGGGACGTAGGACTGTAACGAACAGTTGGACTTCACCGCGATAAAACCGCGTTTGGTGTTAAGTCTTTGTCTTTGCGCGTCGATAACGTCTAAATGCTCGGCGTTGATTTCGGGAATAATCATCGGTACGTCGGGGGTGAAGCGGTGCGCGGAATTGTTGGAGACGACGGGGATTTCCCGTTTCGCGTAAGTCTCTTCCAAAGCCTGAATTTTCGCTTTATCCATATTCACGGCGCAGAACACGAAATCGACGAGCCCTGCAATTTTATCAACGTCAATTTCCGCGTCAAGTACGGGCATTTGCTTGAATTTTTCAGGGATAGGGGTTTCGAACGACCATTTGTCGCCAACCGCGTCTTGGTAGGTTTTTCCTGCCGAGCGCGACGACGCCGCAAGCGCGGTCACGTTAAACCAAGGATGGTTTGCAAGCAAGGTCAAAAATCTTTGTCCGACCATACCGGTTGCGCCGATAACGCCAACGTTAAACTGTTTCATAATAGAACTCCTAATCAAATGATAGAAATAAAAAAGGACGGGCAAACCCCGTCAAAGCAACAAATTCCTAAAACCGTGAAATACGCCGAGTAGGCGGGGTATAGGCAATGAATAAATAGTGCTTCACGACGGTGACAGTCATACGGGTATTAGCCCGAATGCCCAGCGTAGATGGAAGGAATTACGCTTCGGCGAGGATACCCTTTCTCTAACCGCCCACCGAAATCTTCCTGTTTCGGAGAAGGACGGGGATACTCATGTTCGCTCGCTCCTCTATTTAGTAAATATATTGTAGCACAAGGACGGCTAAAAGTCAAAAGAATAACGGGGCAAAAGCGCGGATTTTCGCTAAACTTACGATTTTTTTTTCACTTCTTTCAAATTTTATTCAAAAAATTCTAAAATTCCCTTGAAATAATCACAAATTTGTAGTAAAATAATACAGTAGCGTAAAAGCGAAAAGGCGAGAGCCTAGCTTTGCTTTTGCGTGAAAAGTAACCGTTTGGAGTTTTAACTATGGCGCAACAACAAAAAGGCTTAATCGCCCGTATGCTTGAGGGTAAGGAACGCAGTGAGGAGTACGCAAGAAGTACTCTACCCACTAACCGTTTCCAGCTTTTCTGGGATATTTTCAAGGGAAGTTTTGGCAAGATCGTTAAGTGTAATCTCTTAATTCTCGTCTTCTTTCTTCCCTTACTTTTCGTTCTTTTTTTCGGCGGACTTTACAAGGATATCGACATTTATCCATTTGGTTCAAATCTAACCGTAGGCTATCCTGCAACGCCCGACGTTCAAGGCCTTTCGGAAATGTTCGCCATTCAATCGGATAGTATTATCCTTTTCGGACTCGTCATCTGTTCGTTTATCGCGGCAGTAGGGCTTGCCGGCGGAATGTACGTTGCTCGTAACATGGTTTGGACGGAAGGTATCTTCGTCACGAACGATTTTTGGCGTGGCGTAAAACTCAATTACAAAAACGCGTTAGAAACGACGTTGTTTTTCACCGTCACGTTGCTTATTTGTAAGACGGTTATCAATTTCTCGAACTTAACGCTCGCAACCGCTATTCTTCCCAAATGGCAAGAAGTTTGGTTGACAATATCTATCGCCGTAAGTTATAGTATCATAGGCTTTTCCGCGATGTTGTCGTTTTGGATGATAGCGCTTGGCGTAAACTACGTTCAAGGCTTTTTCGCAATGCTTAAAAACGCGGCGATTATCACCGTTGGTTCGTTACCGCAAACGATTTTCTTTGGCATAATTGCGATTGCGCCTTTCTTATTGTTTTTAATCAATAGTTCGTTTATTACGACGTGGTCGTTTATAGTCCTTATCCTGTTCGGGTTCGCTTGGGCGCTTCTCGTCTGGCTTGACTTTGCGCAATGGCTCTTCGATAAGTATATCAACCCGAAGATTGCAGGCGCGAAAGTGGGTAGGGGTATCTATAACAACAACGTTGACACC
>JAZQZK010000044.1:0-3058 GCA_045634025.1 Candidatus Scatosoma sp. | reverse complement strand
ATCAAGGATATACGCGCGAAGTTTATCGGGATTAAGCATGGGTTGAAAAACGAAGTTTTCGCCCATAAAACCGTAGCGTTCGTGCGATAAAATCGCGACGATTTCTTCTCCGCCCATACCCGCAATCAAGACTTCTTCGGTGTCTTTTGGTACGCCAAAAAAACCGTTGCCGAGTACGCCTTTGGCTTTTCCTTGCATTACGTAATTCTCTAAAAGCGTGGTCGCCTTTTCAAGACTGCCTTTGCTGATGTCCGACAAAATCGCGAACTCACAAAGCTCATTTTTGAGCATATACTCCGAGCAGTAACCGTGGTCGCAACCAACGTCCGCGAAGGTCGTGGTCGGTTTTAGAAGCGCGCAAAGCGTTTCTATACGTTTAGAATAGCCCATTATTCGATGAAGTCTTTGAGCTTCTTACTGCGCGAAGGGTGACGGAGTTTTCTCAACGCCTTTGCTTCGATTTGGCGGATACGTTCACGAGTAACGTTAAATTCCTTACCAACTTCTTCCAAAGTACGGGGTTTTCCGTCGTCTAAGCCGTATCTTAAACGCAATACCTTTTCTTCACGGGGCGTGAGCGTATCAAGTACGCGCAAGAGCTGTTCTTTGAGCATTTTCGCGCCAACGGAATCGCTGGGCGTTTGCGTCTTTTCGTCTTCGATGAAGTCGCCTAAATGACTGTCTTCTTCTTCGCCGATCGGGGTTTCGAGAGAAACGGGGTCTTGCGCAATTTTTTGGATTTCGCAAACGCGTTCTTCGGTAATGCCCATCTTTTCCGCAATCTCGGCGGAAGTCGGTTCACGGCCAAATTCTTGCAATAAAAGTCTTTGTACGCGCGTGAGTTTGTTGATGGTTTCGACCATATGCACGGGAATACGGATAGTTCTTGCTTGGTCGGCAATCGCTCTCGTAATTGATTGTCTAATCCACCACGTTGCGTAGGTCGAGAACTTAAAGCCCTTTTGATAGTCGAACTTTTCAACCGCTTTCATAAGACCAAGGTTGCCTTCTTGAATAAGGTCAAGGAAGAGCATACCGCGTCCTACGTAACGCTTTGCAATAGAAACAACCAAACGAAGGTTGGCTTCGGATAAGCGTTTCTTCGCCGCTTCGTTGCCTTCTTGCATAAGTCTTGCAAGCTCGATTTCGTCGTCCGCAGAGAGCAAGGGTACGCGACCGATGTCTTTGAGATACATTTTAACGGGGTCGTCCAAGCCGATTTCGGCAAGGGCTTGATCGAAAAGTTGCTTTTCACGTTCGTCTTCGTCAACGATTTGTATACCTGCTTCGCCGATGGACTTGTAAATAAAATCCATCTGCTCCGCGTTGATGTTGTACTTTTCCAAAACGTCGCAGAGCGCGTTCGTGGAAATGCTACCCTTCATCTTGTACGCGTTGACGATACCCGTTAAGAGTTCGTTTACTTTTTGTTCGGATTCGTTCATAGTTTTATCCTCCGTTTAATCCTTTCGGCTTTCGCCGTTCATTTGTTTTTTTATTTTAATTTTTTCTTTTTTAATACGAGCGAAGATATTTCTTGCGTTATCTTTTTACGGTTTTCAACGTTATCTTCCGCTTTGAACGCTTCGTTGAGCTTTTCTATTTTTCTATCAATATCTAGCTTTTGCAAGGTCTTGACGCTATCGTTGAAGAACCGTTCTCCGATTTCGCCTTCCAGCTTGTCCCCGTAATTAAGGTCGAGAATTTGGTTAAATTCCACGCAGTCTTCGTCCAAGAACTCAAACAGTTCGCTAGGGCGTATGCGTTCGCCTGATGCTTGCTTTTCTATCAAATACTCCGCAACGACTTTATGCACGTCGTTCGTAAACGAGAGCCAAGATAAATCAAAGCCCTTCGCGTACGGCGCGGAAAAGAGTTTTGCAGCCAGCACGAACCGCATTGCCTTGTCCGCTACGGACGAGCCTGCGCTTGCTTCGCGGATTTCCGAAACGACAACCTGCGGTTTTTCTTCGCCACGCGGTAAGTTTTGTAAATCGCGCTCCAAAGCGTGATAGGAAATACCCGTCTTTTCACGGAGTTTTTTCAAAAGCTCTTCTCGAACGCTTTCGCTCGGTTCCGTTCGTACGACCTGCAACGCCGACGATACGAATTTACGCTTGTCTTCCGTCTTTGAAACGTCGTATTTTCTTTCCAGCGAGTGGATTTTATAATCAATAAGCGGCATTGCCGAGTCTAAGCATTTTTGGTAAGCGTCCGCGCCCTGTTTTACCACGTCGTCGGGGTCAAGCCCTTCGGGCATGGGTACGACCTTTACCGTCAAGTTCTCCGATTTCAAAATCTCAAGACCACGCAGATCTGCTTTCTGCCCTGCGAAGTCACCGTCGTAGCTGATAAGTACGTTTTCCGTATAACGCTTGACGAGCCTTGCTTGGTCTTTAGTCAGCGACGTGCCCATTGACGCAACGACGTTTCTAAAGCCTGCTTGGTAAAGGGAGATGGTGTCCATATACCCTTCGACCACGATTACGTCCTTAATCGACTGTTCGCGTTTGAGCTTTTTCAAGAGATTGATGTTATAGAGCATCTTACTCTTATTAAAAAGCATGGTTTCCTTGGTGTTTTTGTACTTTGCAAAGTCCGACTTTTCTAAAAGCCGACCGCCAAACGCAACCACTTCGTCCAAGGCGTTGATTATCGGGAAGATGAGTCGTCCGCCCTGTGAATCGACGAGCCGTCCGTTCTTGCCTTCCGTGAGTACGCCTGAATCGATAAGGTTTTGCCTTGAATACCCTTTGCCTGCGAGATAGTCGGGCAAGGAAAAGAAGTCAAGCGATGCGCCAAGCCCGAACTTTTTCACTGTCGTTGGAGAGAGTTGGCGGTTGGATATATACTGCAAATGCGCGTCCGCGCGGTCGTCACCGCTGTATAAATTCTGTAGATAGAATTTTGCGGAATCGAGCATAATCTTTGCCATCTCGTCGCGTTTTTTTCTGTCCGCTTGCGCCTTTTCGGTTTCGAAGTTGGCTTCGGGGACTTCCAACTTCGCGCGACCTGCTAAAATGCGTACCGCGCCCATGAAGGCCGTGGATTCGATTTC
>JAZQZK010000043.1:0-7040 GCA_045634025.1 Candidatus Scatosoma sp. | reverse complement strand
AGATAATACCAGCTAGAGCAAACGAAGGTGTCAAGGGTATCAGGGTCGCGTTGCGCCTTTGCACCACAGGAAGGACAAGTACAGTTCATATACTTTTCGTGTCCGGCAAGGGGTGATCTACCCGTAGGCTTAAACTCAACGTCGTAGGGGAGTGTAACAGGCAAATCTTTCGCGGGCACAGTACCGCAGTTTTCACAATGAATCATAGGGATAGGCGCGCCCCAGTAACGTTGACGAGAAACAGACCAGTCACGCAAACGGTAATTTATCTTTTTACCGCCCTTACCAAGCTTGGTAAGATGAGCCGCAATCGCATCGCGCGCTTCTTCGCCTACAAGCCCGTCGAACTCACCGCTGTTGACCAAAATACCGTCTTCGCAGTAGGGGAGTACCGTTTCTCCACCGACCTTTTGGATGACTTGCGTTACAGGCAAATTATATTTCGTTGCAAACGCGTAATCGCGCTCGTCGTGAGCGGAAACTGCCATAACCGCGCCGGTACCGTAGGAATAAAGTACGTAATCTGCAAGATACACGGGGATCTTCTTACCCGTCAAAGGATGGGTAGCGTACGCGCCGGTGAACACGCCTGTCTTTTCACGCGCGGTGGAAAGTCTGTCAATGTCGTTTGCTTCCGCTGCGTATTGCACGTAAGCGTCGATATCGTCCGCTTTTTCAGGATGCGCTTCGCGTAAGTTCTTAACGAGCGGATGCTCGGGCGCGACAACGACGTAGTTTACGCCGAAAAGGGTGTCGGGACGGGTGGTGAATACCTTAATAATATCGCCCGTTTCACATTCGAAATCAACTTCGCAACCGGTAGATTTACCGATCCAGTTCTTTTGCATGAGCTTGGTCTTTTCAGGCCAGTCAAGCTTGTCTAAGTCCTGTAAAAGTTCTTCTGCGTATTCGGTGATTTTGAAGAACCATTGCGTCATATCCTTACGCAAAACGACGGAGTTACAACGTTCGCATTTACCGTCGATTACCTGCTCGTTTGCAAGCACGGTTTCGCAGTCAGGACACCAGTTTACAAGCGCTTCCTTGCGGTAAGCAAGTCCTTTATTATAAAGCTGGATAAAGAGCCATTGCGTCCATTTATAGTAATCTTCTTCGCAGGTCTTAAGTTCTGCGCTCCAGTCAAACATAGCGCCCATATTACGAAGCTGTTGTTCCATAGTCGCGATATTCTTTTCGGTGGAATCCTTGGGATGAATACCCGTCTTAATCGCGTAATTTTCCGCAGGCAACCCGAACGCGTCAAAGCCCATAGGTTGGAACACTTCAAACCCCTGCATTCTCTTAAAACGAGCGTAGGAATCGGTAGGGCCGTAGTTATACCAATGCCCAACGTGTAAGTTAGCGCCCGAAGGATAGGAGAACATTTCTAAAACGTACCATTTCTTATCCGCGTTTTTCTTATTGAAAACGTTGAGTTTGGATTTCTCCCATCTGTCTTGCCATTTTCTTTCTACAGATTTCATATCCATAGCGTAGTAACCCTCCATAGTAACGGCGATTTTCGCCAAATTATATCGTATCAAAATGATTAACTAATATTATAAACCATTTTTCAAATCAAGTCAAGTAAATAACAGGCGTGAATAGGAGTGAAATTGTTTTTATTATATGCAATTGAATTTTACAAGTCAATCATTTTTATGGAAGAAACTTGTAAACGGATTTTTTGAATCAGATTAAGCAAAAAAATAACCGCCCTTAAAGGACGGTTAGAAAAACGGTCGACTATCGTTGTTTCGTGCGTTCGCGGATTCTCCCAACGCTGTTGCAGGGCAACTCTCTTTAAGTCGTCTATTACATTATAATGGAGATTAAGAAAAATGTCAAGTGTTTATCAACCAAAACGTAAAGAATTGGCAAAAGTTAAGGTTGTTTCTACTGAGCATTATACTGACCATAAAAATTCTTTTTCGGATAAGGTTTATACGAATTGGCGTTTTGATAAAAACGATAAACGTAAGATAAAGAAAATAAAAAATTGCAGGTTTTTATTATATGCGCTTGAAAATTACAAGTCAATCGCTTGTAGAAGAAACTTGTAAACGGATTTTTTGAATCAGATTAAGCAAAAAAATAACCGCCCTTTCGGACGGTTAGAAAAACGGTCGATTTATGCGTTTTATCGTGCGTTCGCGGATAAATCCCAACGCTGTCGTCGAACGACTTTTGAATCGACTACACAATCATTGTATCGGAGATTAAGAAAAATGTCAAGTGTTTATCAGCCTAAAACGAAAGAATTAGCAAAAGTAAAGGTGGTTTCCACTCAAGCTTACGACAATAATCGTTCAAGGTGGAAATTTGTTGGACGCATAAAACGTGGCTATACTTCTTTTATTACTACTCAAAGCAATAAAAAGACAGGTAAATGCAGTTTTATAGATGATACGTCTTCTTTAACTAAGCGTGCTAAAAATGACGTTGTGCGTTTCTTTTCCGATAAGGCGAAAATCGTTGAAATTTTGAGAAAAAAATAACAACGACTTATTAGGTCGTTGTTTTGAAAGGTTTTTAGCCTTGTTATTCGCTAAGGAAGCGAACCTTTTTGATAGACCACGCTAAAAAGCGAACAGTTACTATCACTATTATGTATTATATGTAGTTTTGTTGAAAAAGTCAATCGTTTTTACGGAAGAAACTTGCGAATTTTGCAGGTTTCTTCTTTTTTTGTATTGCACTTTCAAGGGAATAAATCATAGGTTTGTTGTTGTTAAGCTTAAAAACGTCAAATTTTTGCATTTTACACTCCTTAAAATGATTGACTTTTTGCTTTTTGCGTGTTATACTGTTTATAAGGTGTTTGAAGTATGTGGCGTAGGCAGGTTGTTTGCCACACACTTCTTGGGTATTAAGTCGTTCGGAAACGAACGGCTTTTTTATTTTTAACTTTCGATAATCAAGATTATTTCGACGATTTCGTCGCCTGTAAATCCTAACCTTTTAAGGATTTCGACAAGCTTTCTTAATTCGTCTTTTCTCACTTTGTCCATACTTCCTTTACCTGCCTTTTTTACTTTCAAGCGGTCGACTTCCGCTCACTCTAAAAAATATAATAAGAGCTGTAAGGGTTCGCCTTACAGCTCTTATCAAGGTCTGCGCATATACGAAAAACGCCGTCAAGAGAAAAATTCGCTATTCTTGCGAATTTTAGCTAAAAGTTTTATGGTAAGCTAGGCGTGAAAAAAGCGTAAATCACGAAAATCGGATAAATAATTTGCCCTTTCAGGCATACAATACTATTGTGGAAAAATTCGTAGTGGCGCAAAACGCCGTCAAAGGTCGCTCGAACCTGTATGTACAATACCTATATAATAGACTAAAACCCTTGATAGAACCTTCAAAATCCGCCGTCGAACTCTTGGAAGAAAAGGACGGCTTTTACCTTGTCTTTGAAGGAAACACCGCTTGGCTTGCGCAAATGCGCCACCTTGCAAGCGAGTATATTTCAGACGTTCTTGCAATCGGTTATAAGTACGATTTCTTCAAATCCCATCTCGCCTTACCACTTTTATCCAAAGAAGAGCGTTTTTTACTCTATTCCGCGCTCGTTTCCGCCGACTATAAAGAAGACAAACGCTACGCGTCAAGGCGTCTAGGCGCGTTTGAAACCTGCTCGATAGACGGCGTTTACAACTTCCGTTTAAGTGAACTTCGCAATCGTTGGCAGGAAGTTTTGGAGTATATCCCAACCGATTTTGGTAAGTACGAGTTAGAAGGTTTCGTCGATTATATCGTCAGCGAAAACGACGGCAAAGCCTACCTAAAGGACGGCAAAGTCTACGACGAAAACTACCGCGAGCTTAAAAAAAGCGAGCTTTTAGGGGAGAGGTCCTTAATCTCGGAATTATTGCTCAGCGGAGCAGGTTCGGTGTACTGTTTTGGCAAAGTGGACGTCGCCACGGATGAGTTTTTGCGGAAATACTATAAAGAAAAAGTGGTCTTTTGCTAAAAATTATAAAAAGTTCGTTAAAAACGATTGACAAAATATTTGGAAAGGAATACAATAGAAAACGTAAAGACAAGTAACGCCTTTTGGAAATTCACAGAGAGTCCGTCCTTGGCTGTAAGACGGGTAATTTTGGAAGGATAGTGAAACCACTTTACGCGTATCGGTCAATGAGCCGTACGCTTAAAACCACGAATAGAAAGCGGTCGGGGTACGCTCCGACAATTAAGGTGGAACCGCGCGAAAAAGCATTTGCGTCCTTAAACTCTTATTTTGATAGGGGTTTAAGGCTTTTTTTATTCAATTTAACGGAGGAAAAATTATGACTATCGTACTCAAAAACGGCGACGGCTTAACGGTTGAAGAAAACGCAAGCTGTATGCAAGCCGCAATGACAATCTCTGAAGGACTTGCAAGAAACGCAGTCTGCGCAAAGGTAAACGGCGAACTCGTTGACCTTTCCTATACGCTCAAAGACGGGGACAATCTCGAAATCGTAACCATGAAAGACAAGGAAGGCTTACAAGTCTATCGTCACACCTGCGCTCACGTTTTAGCGCAAGCGTTAAAGACGGTATACCCGACCTGCAAACTCTCTATCGGTCCCGTCATTGAAAACGGTTTCTACTACGACGTAGATTTCGTCACGCCCATCACGCAAGCCGACCTTGCGAAAGTGGAAGTGGAAATGCAAAAAATTATCAAGAGCAACTTGCCTATCGAACGTTTCGTATTACCGAGAGCAGAAGCGCTCGCGCTTATGAACGAATATAGCGAAACGTACAAGGTAGAGCTCATCGAAGACCTTCCCGAAGACGCGGAAATCTCCTTCTACAAGCAAGGCAATTTCACCGACTTGTGCCGTGGCCCGCACCTTCCTTCTACGGGCAAAATCAAGGCGTTCAAGCTTACGGGTATCGCAGGCGCGTACTGGCGTGGCGACGAGCATAACAAAATGCTCACGAGAATTTACGGCACGGCGTTTGCTAAAAAGGATGAAATGGAAGCGTATTTCACCATGCTCGAAGAAGCAAAGAAACGCGACCATACAAAGCTCGGTAGAGAACTTAAATTATTCACGATGATGAACGAAGGCAAAGGATTACCTTTCTTCCTTCCCCGTGGTATGGTGCTTAAAAATACCCTTATCGACTACTGGCGTCAAATCCACACCCGCGACGGCTACGTGGAAGTTTCCACGCCCATTATGCTCAACAAAACGCTTTGGGAAACGTCTGGTCACTGGAACCACTATCGCGATAATATGTACACGACGAAAGTGGACGAAGAAGACTTCGCAATCAAGCCTATGAACTGCCCGGGCGGTATTCTCGTTTACAAAAACGAACCGCACAGCTACAAGGATTTGCCTATCCGTATGGGCGAACTCGGTCTTGTTCATCGCCACGAAAAATCCGGTCAACTTCACGGTCTTTTCCGTGTCCGTTGCTTCACGCAAGACGACGCGCATATCTTCATGACGCCCGAACAAATCAAGACGGAAATCAAGGGTATCGTAAGCCTTATCAACGAAGTTTACACGCTCTTTGGCTTTAAGTACCACGTAGAACTTTCTACTCGTCCTGAAAACAGTATGGGTAGCGACGACGAATGGAATTTGGCAACCGATTCCTTGCGTTCCGCGCTCGACGATATGGGTCTTGAATACGTTGTAAACGAAGGCGACGGCGCGTTCTACGGTCCGAAGATCGACTTCCACTTGGAAGACTCTATCGGTAGAACTTGGCAATGCGGTACTATTCAGCTTGACTTCCAGCTTCCCCAACGCTTCGAGCTTGAATACGTTGGCGAAGACGGCGCAAAGCACAGACCTATCATGGTACACCGCGTAGCATTCGGTTCAATCGAACGCTTTATCGGTATCTTAATCGAACACTTCGCAGGCAAATTCCCCGTATGGCTTTCGCCCGTACAGGTTAAAATCCTTGCAATTACCGAACGCCAAACGGAATACGTAAAAGAACTCGCTAATAAGATGAAGGAACTTGGAATCCGCGTGGAAACCGACCTTCGCAACGAGAAAATCGGCTACAAAATCCGTGAAGCGCAAATGGAAAAAGTACCTTACATGCTCGTCGTAGGCGAAAAGGAAGCGGAAGCAGGCTTGGTAGCAGTCCGCCGTCGCGACAAGGGTGATATGGGCGCGATCCCTGCCGATGAATTTATCCAGACCGTTTTATCTGACATTGCAGAAAAAACAGCGTTCTAAACAGGCGCTCTAAAATAGCGAAACGCGTATATACTTCGCAAGACTTTGTTGTCGCTCGGTCACGTACTTCTTTCTACGCTCCCTTGCTCCGCCTTGTCTTGCTTGTATCTCCACGTTTTAACGGTTGTCGTGGTTTGACAACTTTAGCGGTTGTCGGGGCGGGAGCGAATTTGTTTTAACAATATAATATATAAGGATAAGGCGAGATTTTGGCGTTTTGAAAAAAATTGAAAAATTTTCTAAAAATAGCTAAAAATTAGTTGACAGAAGGTTGCTTTTGTGTTAATATATTAAAGCTAAGCAGGAGTAAACCTTCTCGCCATACGGTTATAATCGGTATGGCTCAATATTCTGAAAACCTTGGAAAAAAGGTAGAAAGGGAGTATTGCGGGTTGCTTTTGCGAGCAACCCGTTAATTTTTTTAGAGAGGTATACAGCCATTAAAGACCAACATCAAGTCAACGGTGATATCCGTGACAAGGAAGTAAGAGTAATTTCCGAAACGGGCGAAATGCTCGGCGTGATGAGCGCGAGCGCGGCACTTCGTATTGCAGAAGAAGCAGATTTGGATTTGGTAAAAATCTCGCCCAACGCAGTACCGCCCGTATGTAAGGTAATGAACTACGGCAAGTTCAAGTTCGAACAAGCAAAGCGTGAAAAGGAAAACCGTAAAAACCAAAAGGTAATCGAAGTAAAAGAAATTTACTTGTCGATGACCATTGATATCGGGGATTTGAACGTTAAGGCGAAAAAGACGATGGAAATTCTTTCCGGTGGCGACAAGGTAAAGGTGTCGATCAGAATGAGAGGTCGTCAAATGGCGCACGCGTCCATGGGTTTGGA
>JAZQZK010000042.1:0-5356 GCA_045634025.1 Candidatus Scatosoma sp. | reverse complement strand
AGTATTTTCAGTATTCTTTACCCAAGAAGCAACAAGCGTTACATTGTCCGCAATCGTCCATTTCCCAAGCACAGCAGTTCCGTTATACGTCCAACCCGTAAACGTATACCCTTCAAGGGTCGGTGTTGCAAGCGTAGGCGTGCTGTCATACACGACTTCTTGTGTTGTTTGCGTTAAAATCCCTTCGCCAGCATCATACGTAATCGTATAGGTATTTGCCGTTGCTACCCCCGTTACAACCATATCCGCTGTAATATCCAAGAAATCCGTAGTATCCCATTCTACCGTGTAGCCTGTCTTTGATTTCGGCGTAGGAATCTCAGATAAATCCTCGCCTTTTTTCACTTCTTTTACTATATCTTCCTGCCCTGCTTGCTTAAAGGTAATGGTATAAGTCTGTTCATCATTATTACCAAAACCTGCACAACCACATAAGGCGCAACCGACACCGACAATTAGTGCCATCGTTAATAATACCTTTCTCATCGAACTTACTCCTTTTTGATTGATAATTAATACATATAAAAGTCATAATATACTTATAAAAACCAAGCACTACTACCCGTACGGTTTTCAGCACTTGAACGCCCAAACTGTGGGCTATCTTTTAATCCAAAATAGTAGTTTGGATTAAAAATAGGAACTTGTGTTTCAAAATCAGTCTTTAGATTGACCGTTTTTAAGTCGACGCCTTCTACTTTTGCGAGCGCGTGTAAATATCTCTGCGCATCTTGAGAAAAGCTGTTTCCTATTGATAAAATTTTCATTCGATTCACCTGCATTATCCCTTAATTTTTAGTATATATTTAGCAAGTAATCTCTATTGCAGAATGTATTTCAACTTTATCCACGTTTACTTTTAACTCACCATTTTCGTATTCATAAGTCAACGGAATATTTTCGGGAACTAACGTTACGTTAGTCGGTTTATTTTCTAATTTATACACAACGGAAACGTTGTAAATGGACAAAATTTCATCAAAAACTTTTACTCTTGCCGCGCGATGTTCCCCTGCAGTATTCAAAAGATGTATATAAGTTTTTCCATTCTTTTCCATCAAAGCAGTTTCCAAATAATGCGAACCGTTTACGTAGAGTTTTCGCGAAGATTTATCTACGATTTCACCGAGCAACGTTCGAAGTTGAGAAGAACGCTCTTCGTTATACGCAAGTCCAAAATCAAAGGGGATAGCAACTATTTTCCCCTTTCCGCACGAACACTCAATAACGGAAGGAATTTCTTCACCAATCGATTTTTTAGGCGGTGGATTCGTGCAAGCAACGTCCCCTTCTAAACGCACGACGTTCATCACGTTGCATACTTGCGCATTCGTTTTTACCTTGACGTAATTTTGTTTCATCAAAGCACGCATTTCACCACCACGAATAATCGTTAAAGGTGAATCCGCTACCCTTTCACTTTCCAAAATTTGCAATTCGTCACGGAACAATTCAAGGCTTTCCGTCCCTGTCACAATCAGCGTCCCGCCGTTTTTTACGTAATTAAGGATTTTATCCTTCAAACTTTCTTCAATTACACCGCCATTTGCGATCGCAACAATCGAATAATCGCTTAAATCCTCAACGGACGGTAATACGATTTCCGCAGACAATCCATTATCGCACAATGCAGAAATTAGCCCCCTAACGTCACGCGTATAAAGCCCGTGCGTTCCAAAAATAGTTTCTTTCTTATGATAATACGATTGGATTGAATAAAGCAAACCAACGTCAGGAACAGCCTTTGCTTGATGACAAAAACTTTGCCTTTCTCGACAAAACTCGGATACCTGTTTAAGAATAGGCGTAATCCATTCATTTTGCAAGGTCTTATTCGGGTCTTGCATATTATAAATTTGGAAACCACCGCCAAGCATAATAACGCTTGCGGCTTCTTGACAAAGCTGAACAGCCGATTTCACGTAATGTACGGGAAAAGAAGTCCCCCAAGACATAATATCCCAAGGTCGTTTATAAGATGCAATCATTCGAGCCGCAAGACGTGCGCTATCAATACTATCCGTCGGGCTTAAATCCCCTGAAATAAAATCGGTAATGGAAATTTCTTCGGGCATTTCAGGACTATTCATCCAATTTGACGTCATTTCAAAATCGGGAACGACTTTTTTCACTTCACGAATATAGTTTTTCACGTACTTCACGAAGTTTTTGCGGATAAAATCCTGATACTCGCGATAGCCTTCTTCCCCTTTTTTGGGCAATTTTTTACCAAAAGCAGTTTCCGCCATTTGCGAATGATCAGGCTCAACCCCCCAACATTCACCGTCAACCCAAACACCGTTCAAACAATAATCTTTTGCAATTTCTATAAGTTGCGGAATTAAAATTTCCTTGGCATAATCCCCAAAAAAGGACATACCCCCTGAAGACAGTTCCCCATTTTCATAACGTACCGTCCATTCGGGGTGCAATTTTGCTTGTTTACGGTCAATAACGCCACTGTAATGCGCATACAGCGCAATATCGTATTTTTTCGTTATATCTCGCCAAATCTTTAAAATATCTTGAGAAATATTAGGCGCTTGACAACCGTATTTTGTTGGATAGCTACTATATCCAGGGTGTCCTTTCGTATCAACCTGGATATAATCAGGTTGCACCTCTTCGCAAATTTGTTCCACTAATTCGTTGTTAAATTCGCTACCGATATTTGTAGAATATTCGTTAGCGTGCATATCAAAATGCAAGCCGAAAAAGCTATCTTGTCTTTTTTTCATAGTTACACCTGTTTTTTCTATCGCAACAAAATCCTTACGAACTTTTTTAAGCGATTTTCTACACATTGAACACAAAATCAAAACCTTGATCAAAGAACAAAGACCTACGCCTACTCTTTCAGTAAGCGTAGGTCTTAATCTTAAGCTTTAAGCCTTCGTTTTCCAAACGGGCGCTTTACCCGTTTCAACCGTCCAGTATCCGCTTTCAGCGAACGACGTGAACGCATTGTTTTCTTCTGCCTCTTCCATTGCATCTGCATCTTCATAACGCTTAATGCCAGCTATCGTATAATCTGCAGTTTGGTTGCTTGCATCACAAACTTTCCAACCTCCGTCAAGCCACTTTTGACCTATCTTTGCCGTAGAAATGAAGTAGCAGTCGGTGAAATTCGTCGTACTGTCTTGTATATAGTTAATTAAACCGAATGTATCCGTTTGTTTTGTCGTACCTACGAATGTACAATTCCTAAACGTAGTGTCTACCACAATGTTTGAAAGCATTGCTATTCCTGCAGTTAATGCGTAGTTTACGTCAACGTGCACGTTTTCTATCGTTGCATTTCTTATGAGACCTGCAAAATAGGTTGTCATAGAAACTCCGTTTCCTTGGTCGTTCGTGACACTTACGTTCTTCACCGTACCACCACTGATAGCGGAGAACAATGCGCCACCGTCCGATACTGGAGCGTAGTTATAAAGTCTATAACCATTTCCGTCAAACGTACCCGTTAAACCTAAGTCTTGCAAATCGTTCTTCGTGATAAATCTACTACGTTCAAAGCTTTTTTCCGTTGCAAACTTCGACTGGCTCATATCAATATCTTTTACAAGGATATAATACCCGTCAAACTTATCTTCCGCTTCATTAAATAAACTACCGTCGAATGTCCAGGTATTTGCCGAAGAATTTCCTTTTCCGTTTCCGCCGTGGTGGAAGAGGTTCATATCGCTTGCTTCGTCGATTACAAGCGTGTATGCCGTTACCGACACTTTGAACGCCCTGTCTTCCGTAAATAAAACGATATAGGTTTGCACTGCCGATTTCCCATTCGTCGTCAAGCCAAGAACTACGCCGTCTGAAACGGTAAGCGTATCCGTTGCATGCGTTGCGCTCGTCAAAACTGCGCCGTTGCCGAAAATATCTTCAACACTTACGACTGTGCCTTGCGCATTGAAGAACAAGCCGTCTTTTGCAGAGAATAACAATTTTTCCGAGTAATCCTCAACAGGCAAAGTGACGATAACCGTAATGGTCTTTTCGTATTCCTTACCATCTGCCGTCCAGAAAATTTCCAACGTTGCCTCACCAACCGACAACGCTCTTACCGTCGTTCCGTTCACTGCGATAACGCCACTATCGTTCTTAATGGAAAGCGTAGGTGTAGCATATTCTTCGCCTAATGCGAATATTTTCAACGTCATTTGTTGATTAAGTTCCAAATACATTACGTTGGAAAGAACATTCCCGTTAGAATCTTCTACCGTGCACTCAAAACCACCGCGCCATACGGGCATACCACTTGTTACGTCCCAGTATCTCTTGGGGAAAAGCGTTAAATTGTTCGTGGTATCCGCTAACATTTCTTCCTCGTCAACGTAACGCTTAATGCCTTCTAATAAAGTCGTTGCGGTCGTGTTGCCTGCTTTGTTCGCCCCGTCGTAAGAACCGTCAGCCGTCGCATCAGCAGAAAGAGGTCTGTTCGTAATTGCGTAACAGTTCGTAAACGTGCTATCCTTTGTTGCATAAATCAAACCGCCCCACGTTCTACCCGATGCACTTGTCGTACATTTGAATACGCAGTTTTCCAACGCGCTGTTAACGATCCATTTACTCAATCCGTTCGTACCATACATAGCAAGCGCGCCTGCATCCACGTAAACGTTTTGAAGCGTTGCGTTTCTCATCATTGCGCAAAGGAAAGCACCGCCACTGCTATGCGTCCCCGTACCGCTAATACTAACGTTTTTCAACGTACCACCGTTAATTGCAGCAAACAACCCGGCTCCGTTGGGCGTAAAGTTGGTAATGGAATAGCCTTGACCGTCAAATACACCGGTAAGCCCTACGCCTATCATATTCGTTGATCCGATACCTGCAGGATTAGAAAGATTTTGAGGAGTTTCCCCCGCAGTTTCCTTACTTGCGCCGAAAACGTAACCCGTGCAATCGATATCATTCGCTAAAATATAATATCCACTAAACGTATCTTCTTCGGTAAAAGCAGCTGTCGGACAGGCTCTGTCGTTACCGAGATAGAACATATCCAAATCGCTCGCCTCGTCAATAATCCCCGAATATACGAGCAAATCCAAATTCCAACCCTGCGTGTCGGAATATACGGTAATTTGCTTTGCAGACGGACCTTCTTTCGTTGTCGTCAAACCGAGAACCCCGTCTTTATTAGCATTGATCTCAAGCTCTTCCCCATTAATAAACGCGGAAACAAGTTCTACGTCCGAGCCGAAAATATCCGCTATCGGCAATTCACCGTCGTAAGCCGAGAATAAAATTTCTTCATCATAATCGCCTACTGACGTCAATACGGTTACGTTGAATCTTTCTTCGTAAGTCTCGCCGAATTGATCTTGAACGGATACTAATACGGTTGCTTCGCCCG
>JAZQZK010000041.1:0-16536 GCA_045634025.1 Candidatus Scatosoma sp. | reverse complement strand
GACGTATATCTGCTTGGCAGTACTTCTCGTCTTCTCCGTTTGCTTCTATATTTTGCAACTTCCTTCTATTTGGTCGTAAGCAAATCAGTTTACTAACACAGCGGCTTTCTCAAAAAGCCGCTTTTTTCTTCCCTTTATTCGCTACATACTTTGAAAGGACGTAATTATTTTGAACGCAAAACTCTCTTTACTCGAACAATTTCATAATGGGACGCTTGCAGGTAAAGGCATTGACGGG
Source organism: Candidatus Scatosoma sp. (assembly GCA_045634025.1). Lineage (GTDB taxonomy): Bacteria > Bacillota > Clostridia > Christensenellales > Borkfalkiaceae > Scatosoma. Next base: position 16,298 of record JAZQZK010000041.1, on the reverse strand, counting down.
ATTTGTAAGACGCTAAATATCCCCTATCGGGAAAAGAGCCGTTTACTTCCCCTATTAAACGAGCTTATCAAAGAAGGCGAACTTTTCCAAACGCCTGAAGGCAATTACGGTACCCCCGAACAGCTCCGTCTCATCAAAGGTGTTTTACGCGGAAACGAGCGTGGTTTTGCTTTCCTTATCCCTGAAGATAAGGAGCTTTGTCCCGACGATATTTTCATTCCGCACCGTAGCTTACACGGCGCAATGCACGGCGATACCGTGTTTGCGAAAAAGAAGTTCTATAACGGTCAAGTGGAAGGAGAAATCGTTGCCATTTTAGAGCGTGGGTTTAAGGAAATCGTTGGCGTTTTCAAGCGAGACCGTAGAGCAGGCTATCTCATTCCCGACGATAAACGGTATTTTTCGGAGATTTATATTCCTATTTCCGAATGCTCGCATATAAAAAACGGCGTGAAAGCCGTCGCGAAAATCACCGAATACCCTTACGGGAAATCCCCCGGCGGAAAAATCGTGGAAGTACTTGGCGACGACGATGATTTCTTCGCGGAAGAACTCTCGATTATCCGTTCTTTTTCCTTGCGGGAAGAATTCCCGCAAGCTGTGGAAAAGGCAGCCATTAACGCCGAAAAACGCGGAATTACCGATACGGATATCTTAAATAGACGAGATTTCCGTCAAGATCTTATCGTGACCGTGGACGGCGCGGATACGCGCGACATCGACGATGCAATCTCCGTGAAAAAGGTTGGCGATAAATACCTTCTTGGCGTGCATATTGCGGACGTTACGCACTACGTACCCTATCGCTCTGTACTTGATAAGGAAGCGTTTGAGCGTGGTACGAGCGTGTATTTTCCCGATAGAGTTTTGCCTATGCTACCGCGCGCGTTGTCGAACGGCATTTGCTCGCTCAACGAAAACGAAGATAGATTAACCCTTTCCTGTCTTATGACGATTGATAAAAAAGGCAAGGTTGTCGACTCGGAAATCGTCGAAGGCGTCATTCGTTCCAAGTGTAAATTGACCTACGACGAAGTGACGGAGATTCTTGAAAACAAGCAAGAAACCTGCAAAAAATACGCGTTCATCGCGGACATGGTAGGCACGTTTGCAGAACTTACGAAAATTTTACAAACGGCGAGAGAGAGAAAAGGATCGGTGGACCTTGAAGTCAAGGAAGCGAAAATTCTCTTTGACGGGGAAAGTATTTCCGTTCCCGACCACGAACCAAACCGTGAGTTTTCTCATCAAATCATCGAGCAGTTTATGGTACTCGCCAACGAAACGGTTGCGGAATATATGCAGTCTATCGAAGCCCCCTTCGTCTATCGTGTTCACGAAAAACCGAGCGAAGAAAAGGCTAATGCGTTCCGTATCTTTGCGCAAAATCTTGGCTTGAGCGCAAGATTTAAGGACAAGGACGTCAACCCGTACGATTATCAAAATATTTTGAATTCGGCAAGGGATTTAGCGGTGTTCCCCACCCTTAATCGCGTAATGCTCCGCTCCATGCAAAAGGCGAGATATTCAAGCGAAAACTTAGGACACTTTGGTTTGGCGAGCGATTGTTATTGCCATTTCACGTCCCCTATCCGTCGCTATCCCGACCTTTGTATTCATCGTATCATCAAAGACGTTTTGAACGGAAATTACGGGCACGCCTGCGACGTTTACGGCGGTTTCGTCGAAGAAGCGGCGGCGCAATCGTCGGATAAAGAGCGTCGCGCAACCGAAGCCGAACGCGAAGTTGACGCATTATACGCAACCATGTATATGAGTGAACGCATCGACGAAGACTACGACGCCGTGATTTCGGGCGTTACGTCGTTTGGGTTGTTCGCAGAACTCCCCAACGCCATCGAAGGCTTTATCCCTATCGAGAGTTTATTCGGTCAGTTTGAGTTTATTCCCGAAAGATTTTTACTCAAAGGCAACCGTGAAAGCTATTCTCTGGGCGAGAAAATCCGCGTAAGCGTTGCGGACGTTGATTTTGAAAAACGCAGAACGATATTTAAGTTCCTTGGAAAGATTATTTCCGAAGATTAAAAGGAGTGCTTTATGAAGATTATCACTACAAATAAATCGGCTTCGTTTGAATATTTCATCGAAGAAAAATACGAAGCAGGTATCGTGCTTGAAGGCAACGAGATTAAATCGTTACGCCAAAATTCCGTGAATATGAACGATAGCTTTTGCTTTGTTCGTGGCAATACCGTTTCCGTGAAAAACATGCATATCGCGTTATACGATAAGTCGGACGCGTTCAGTACCAAGGACACCCGTCGCGATAGAAAACTCCTGCTCCATAAAAGCGAAATCGCGAAAATCGCGGGGAAAATCAACCGCCAAGGCTATACGTTAGTACCTTTGAAATTGTATTTCAAGGACTCGCTCGTGAAAATGGAAATTGCGCTTTGTAAAGGTAAACACACCTACGACAAGAAACAATCCATTGCCGATAGAGATATCAAACGCGCGACCGACCGCGCCATCAAAAACGCAGGATTTTAATAAATCTTTACAAAAAAAACGCCGAATAATCGGCGTTTTTTTGCTTAATATTCTTTCTTGGGCGGTTTATAAAAGCCACGCCTACGCGTTTCAATAAGATGATATTCTTTTGGATTTTCAATGCTTGCAACGCAGGGCGAGTACGGTGAAGAAAAAGAAAGTTCGCCACTCGGCTCGGCGATTACTGAATATCCGCTACCGCATATCGCGACGGGGAGTCCGTAATAGAAGGCGGAAGAGCGACAAAGTACCGTTTCAACGCCTTGTATCTCACCGTACGGACATAGGATATACTCCGCGCCACATAAGGCAAGCGCGGAAATCGCGTCTAAAAAATATAAATCTTCGGCGACGACAACCCCTACTTTGCCTATTTTCGTGTCGTAAATGCGTAAATTCGCACCACTACCGACTTCGCCGTCTATTACGTTGAGCATATCAGAAACGCCTAAAATCTTGCCGTTTTCCGCAATTACGGCAGATTTTCTTTTATGGCCTTTCGCGTCGGTAACGCAACCGCAAACGACGAGCGCGGACGTTTGTTTAGAAAGCCTTGCAATCTCTTCAAAATACGCCGTCTCGCCACGAAGTTCACGCTCGTAACTAACTTCCCCTATCGCTTGAAACCCAAATAGTATCACGTCCGCCTTTTCATAAGTCTGCTTGTAAAAATCCGATACCTTGCCCCGCGAAACAAAACAAACGTCCATTCCCTACCCCCTTGTTCATTATATCTATAAACGATTTTTTTTGTGACATTATTCCCTTACTTTCCTATATTATAAAGTAGAAATACTGTCAATACTTACAGGGGAGATGAATACTATACTATGTTTTTTCTTGGACTCGCAATCGGTTTTTTGGTTGGCGCGAATTTTGGCGTCGTGATTATGGCGTTTTTCAAAATCAATAAACACGAAAAATAATAAGATATAACCCCCAAAAAGCGACTACACTTTTTGGGGGTTAAGGTTTTTTTCTCATATCAATTTTTCCTTAAAACAAATGTTGGATATTTTGACCACGTATTCCTATTACTCTAAATATTTCTCAACTAAACGCGTCAATTCTTCCGAATCAAGCGTTATCGTTCCAGCACACAAATTATAATGTTTGGCATTTTCATAATAAGCTTTGCCCATTTCACCCCATTTTTCTATATAATCTATTTCATCCGCAACAAGAAAATAGTCATCCACAGAATATATTATTCTTCCTGGTCCAGGTACTGCTATCAATTCCCAATCACCATTTGCATATTCAAATTTGATAGCCATAGATCCTTCCTCTATTGGATATGCATAACCAAAAACTCTTGAAACTTTTATATTAGAAAACTCGTTCAAGAAAACTTCTTTATCTTCTATTACGGTAATCGGGGCGAATTGTATTTTCATGTTGTCATGAGGATTGCAGACTGTAACTATTTTTATAGACGAAATATCCTTTTGATTATTAAAAAAAGGATATTCTTTGTTTCCACAACCAGAAAAAACAAGCACGAAAATCATTCCAAGAACTAAGAACAACCTTTTCATTTATTTAGCCTCCTTAAAAAAACATCTTCAACAAATGCCAGTAAGTTATATTATAATTTGGTGTATAATTTCTATAATCTGTATCCCCACCACGATAACTTGCATCATATTCCCAACGTTATTCAACAATATCAAGGATAAGGGGTTTTGCTTTAGGCGGGGTTTGAGAAATTTCCGTTGAATCGACCAATTTTTTCTCCGCTTGAGCAAAAAGGCTTTGATTGTTTGCTTATAAAGTTGCTATCGTCGAACCTTTTTCTACAAAATCGCCTGTTTTTGCGTGCAGGTAAATACCTGCCGAGAAATCAATTTCGTCGTCTTTCGTGTTTCTACCCGCGCCAAGCAAAAGACTTGCAAGACCGTAGCCTTCGGCGTTCACGCTCGTGATATAACCGCTTTGCTCTGCTTTCACGACGTAGGAATATTTTGCTTTGGGGAAGTTTTCGGGGTGTAAAATCCAGTCCGCATTTCCGCCCTGCGCGGAAACCGCTTTCGCGAAAGTTTTGAGCGCGCTTCCGTTTGCAATCGCTTCACGAACCATGTTTTCGCATTCTGCGTAACTGCCTTTTTCAGCGAGCTGAAGGATATGCGAAGAAAGCGCAACGCAAAGCTCCGTTAAGTCCTTTGGACCTTCGCCTTTTAAGGTTTCAATCGCTTCAATAACTTCCAAGGAATTGCCGATCGCATAGCCCAAGGGCATACCCATGTCCGTGATGAGCGCTCTCATTCGCTTGCCTGCGCGTTTGCCAATCTCGACCATCCATTCCGCAAGTTCACGGCTTTTTTCAAGCGTTTTCATAAACGAACCGCTACCCGTTTTTACGTCTAAAACGATACAATCGTCGTCGGCGGCTAATTTTTTGCCCATAATACTTGAAACGATTAAAGGAAGGCTATCCACCGTCGCCGTTACGTCACGGAGCGCGTATAAAAGCTTATCCGCAGGCGCGAGTTCCGCGCTTTGACCAACGATTGAAAGCCCTACTTCATTGACGATTTTTTTGAACTCTGGGATAGGCAAGTCCGTTTTGAAACCGGGGATCGCTTCGAGCTTATCAATCGTACCGCCCGTGTGTCCTAACCCCCTACCGCTCATTTTCGCGACTTTGACGCCAAGACTCGCAACAATCGGCGTAACGACCAAACTGGTCTTATCACCAACCCCGCCCGTCGAGTGTTTATCCACGCGCAAGCCCTTGATTTCCGAAAGGTCAAGCCTTTCGCCTGAATCGCGAATAGCGAAGGTGAGCGCCGTCGTTTCTTCTAGGCTCATGCCTTGGAAATACACCGCCATACAAAACGCCGACATTTGATAATCGGGGATTTCGCCTGCTACGTAGCCACGAATCAACCATTCGATTTCTTCTTTTGTCAAGGCGTGGCCATCACGCTTTTTTTGTATTAAATCGTACGTTCGCATACCTTAAATCACTCCAAATCCTTTTTAGTAAACGAATAGAAAATAAACTCTAATATATAGCCGCTTTTCCTTTCCTTAACTGACTATTTCCTTCAAGAAACTCTTTCCGAAAATCTCGCTATCGTCAACGCCAAACCATTCAAGAATGGTCGAACCGATATCCGCAAAACTATCTCTCGTACCTAAATTTACGCCCTGTTTGAGTTTCGCGCCATACGCTAGCATGGGAGTATGTTCGCGAGAATGGTCGGTTGAAGGGGTTGCAGGATCACAACCGTGGTCGGCGGTGATGATGAGCAAATCGTCTTCACGAAGGAGCGGTAAAAGTTCGCCTAACCGTTTATCAAACTCGGTCATCGCCCTTGCGTAGCCTTGAACGTCGTTTCTATGCCCGTAAACCATATCAAAATCAACGAGATTGATAAAACAAAGCCCTTCAAAATCCGTTTTTACAAGTTGCAAGGTCTTATCCATGCCGTCCGTATTATTCATCGTGGGATAACTGTTCGTAAAGCCTTTCCCCAAGAAAATATCGTAAATTTTCCCAACCGAGATTACGTCGTAGCCTTTTTCTTTCAAAATATCCGCCATCGTCTTTTTCGGAGGCGGTAACGCGTAGTCGTGACGGCGTGGCGTTCTTGTAAAAGGATACTCGCCGTTAAAGGGACGAGCGATAACCCTGCCTACCGCGTGCTCGCCACAAAGTATTTCGCGGGCTTGCTCTGAGTAGCGATAAAGCTCTTGGACAGGCACGATATCTTCGTGGGCGGCGATTTGGAAAACGCTATCCGCCGAAGTGTAAACGATTAATTTACCCGTCCGCAAATGCTCCCGTCCAAAATCCTTGATAACTTCCGTCCCCGAGTACGGTAAATTGCAAAGCGTACCCCTTCCCGTCGCTTTTTCAAACTTCTCAATGATCTCTTCCGGGAAGCCGTTTGGATAGGTCGGGAGCGGGTTTTCAGAGTAAATCCCAGCAATTTCCCAGTGTCCGATAGTCGTGTCTTTCCCGAGCGATGATTCCGTCATTCGGGCATAGCAGGTACGCGGTGAAGCTACTCCACCAACCACTCCGTCGATATTGAAAAGCCCTAACTTTTCAAGATTAGGGCAATAAAAATCAGGGTGCGCGGAAATTGAACGAAGGGTGTTACTACCTTCGTCATTCCACTTTGAAGAATCGGGCATCTCCCCGATTCCTACGCTATCTAACACAATTAAAAAGGCTCTTTTTGCCATGAAGTTCTCCTTATTAGTCGGCGATGTTGAGCGCAATCTCCATCATTTTTGTAAAGGAATTTTGTCTTTCTTCTGCCGTCGTGTTCTCTTCGGGATACACGAAAGAATCGCTAACAGTACAAATACAAAGCGCTTTTTTACCTGCGCGAGCCGCGTTGCAATAGAGCGCGGCGGATTCCATTTCTACGCCGAGTACGTTCATCTTCGTCCATTGCATACCCGAATTTGCGTCGTCGTAGAACATATCTGAAGACAAGATATTCCCCACGCGGTAATTTACGCCCATTCTCTCGCACTCGTCAGCGGCGCGACGGACCAAGTCAAAGTCGGCAATCGGCGCAAACGTGCCAGGGAGATTGTATTGCGAAGCGTAGTTTCCGTTGGTGCAAGCCCCCATCGCAATCACGATATCACGGGCGTGAAGTTCGGGAGAAAACCCACCGCACGAGCCGACGCGGATAATCGTTTCCACGCCGTAAAAGTTATAAAGCTCGTAGGAATAAATCCCGATAGACGGTTGTCCCATACCCGAAGCCATGACGGAAATCCGTTTACCTTTATAGTATCCGGTGTACCCATGTACGCCACGAACGTCATTTACGAGTACGGCGTTCTCAAGATACGTCTTTGCGATAAACTCCGCGCGCAAGGGATCGCCCGGCATTAAAACCGTCTTTGCGAAGTCACCGTATTTTGCTGAAATATGTGTGGTAGGTACTGCCATAGTTATTCTCCTTATCTACTTAATTAAACAAATTATCAATAACCGTTTGATTGAATGCCTTGCACTGCTTTCACGACGCGACTTGTTCCAAGCCTATCCGCGCCCTGTTCTAAAAATTTCTCAGCATCTTCCAAGCCCGATATACCGCCCGCCGCTTTGACCTTGACGTTTTCACCGACGTTTTCACGCATTAGCTTGACGTCTTCAAGCGTTGCGCCTGCCGAAGAAAAACCTGTCGAAGTCTTGATATAGTCCGCGCCTGCTTGCGTTACTATCTTGCACATACGTACTTTCTCATCTTGCGTCAAAAGACAGGTTTCAATGATAACTTTAAGCGTCTTCTCACCGCAAGCCGATTTAATTTTTTTGATTTCATCGCATACCTGCCCGTCGCATTTTGCCTTGAGCCAACCGATATTGATGACCATATCAATCTCATCCGCGCCGTCTTTAATCGCCTGTTCCGTTTCAAAGACCTTGACGTTTGTTGCATTATAGCCGTTAGGGAAACCTATAACCGTACAAATTTTCAAGCTATCGCCAACGTATTCTTTCGCCTGTTTTACGTAGCAAGGCGGAATACAAACGGACGCCGTTTTGTACTTTACGCCGTCGTCGCAGATCTTTTTAATTTCTTCCCACGTTGACGTCTGCAAAAGCAGGGTGTGGTCGCATTTGGATAGAATGTTTTTCACGTCCATAATCGCGCGTTCTCCGTTTTTTTCTTAATTATACCCCATTACCTCTGAATTGTCAAGGGGGATTTTACTTTTCTTTGTGCTTTTCAAAGGTTGCAACGTCCGTTCTCGTCATTGCTAACGGAGTAATGGAAATATAGCCGTTAAGAACCGCTATGATATCACTGTCTAAATCATCGGGACTATCGTCGAGAATAATTCTGCCTTTGGTGGTGTACATATTCTCCCCTGCCATTTTTATAAAGCTATCCGAATAGTAATTTCCGCCCTGCCTTGTTACCCTTATTCCTTTGGGTTTTGCAGGGATATTTACGTTCAACATATAGGTATTTTCAAACAAGTTCTTTTGCGTAATAAACTCGTACACTTTATCGAAATACTTTGACGCTTCGTCCTGCGAATCCAAAAACGTAGAGAAGGCAATCGACGGGATTTTGTGTCTTGAAGACTCGTAAATCGCCCCTATCGTACCCGAATACACGATATCCGCGCCGAAGTTTTCGCCGTTGTTTAAGCCTGAAAGAACTAAATCGTATTTTTCCCCTAACCCGACGATACCAAAACGGATACAATCGGCGGGCGTGGAGTCCACGCTATACGCTTTTACGCCGTCAAGGAACGGGACTTCTTTTATCTCTACCGCTTTCGAAAATTCTATGCCCTGACTTTTACCGCTTTGTTCTTTTTTGGGCGCGACAACCGTCACTTCCCCGAACTGTTTTGCCCATTCCGCGAGCAATTTTATTCCGTGCGCGGTTACGCCGTCGTCGTTTGTTATCAATATTTTCAAAGCCATACGTGTTCTTCCTTGTATTTTTTAATCGCGTTTACTCTTTAAGGGCGTAGTGCCCCGAGACATTATTATATCACTTTTTTATGTTTTTTTCAAGTGTTTTATGAATAAAATCTTAAAGGAAAGAGTTGGGCGGTAAGCCACTTTTTTGTAGCCTACCGCCCGTTTTAAGGATTTTTATTGACTTGTTATTTGCTTGTCTACCCCGAACAAATTACACGATACCGTGAGCCATCATTGCTTCGGCAACCTTTTCAAAGCCTGCGATATTCGCGCCCATTACGTAATTACCTTCAAAGCCGTATTTTTTTGCCGATTTATCCATATTATGATAGATATTGACCATAATCGTTTTGAGTTTCGCGTCCACTTCTTCCGCCGACCAGAAAAGTCTGCCAGAAGATTGCGCCATTTCAAGCGCGCTCGTTGCAACACCGCCTGCGTTCGCGGCTTTTGCAGGCAAGAAGATTACGTTCGCGTTTTGGAATGCGGAGATCGCCTCAAGCGTGGACGGCATATTCGCGCCTTCGCCAACGTATCTCACGCCGTTCGCAATAAGAGCTTTCGCGCTTTCTTCGTCGATTTCGTTTTGCGTAGCGCAAGGCAATGCGACTTCGCAGGGAATCGTCCAAATACCTTTACAGCCTTCGGTGTACGTAGAACCTGCAACGCGGTCAGCGTACTCTTTAATACGTCCCCTTTCCACTTCTTTAATCTGTTTTATAACGTCAAGTTTGATGCCGTTGGGATCGTAGATATAGCCGTTAGAGTCGTACATGGCTACCACCTTTGCGCCAAACTCTTGCGCTTTTTCGCATGCGTAGATCGCCACGTTACCGCTACCAGAGATTACCGTAACCTTGCCTTCGAGCGTTTCTCCGCGTTGTTTCATTGCTTCCGCCGTCATGTAAACGAGTCCGTAGCCAGTCGCTTCCTTTCTGATAAGTGATCCGCCGTAAGAAAGTCCCCTGCCCGTAAGTACGCCCACGTGCTCGTCACGGATACGCTTGTATTGACCGAAGAGATACCCCACTTCTCTCGCTCCTACCCCGATATCGCCTGCGGGTACGTCTGTGTCCGCGCCGATATGACGGAAAAGCTCGGTCATAAAGCTTTGACAAAACGCCATAATTTCTCTGTCGGACTTGCCTTTAGGATCAAAGTCCGAACCGCCCTTACCACCGCCGATAGGGAGACCTGTAAGACTGTTTTTAAGGATTTGTTCAAGCCCCAAGAACTTAATCACCGAAAGGTTTACGGACGGGTGAAAACGGATTCCGCCTTTATAAGGACCGATTGCGCTATTGAATTGTACGCGATAGCCTTTATTTACGTGCACGTTGCCATTATCGTCCACCCAAGGCACACGGAATAAAATTGTGCGTTCAGGCTCGGTAAAGCGTTCAAGCAACGCCGCCTTCTCATACTCGGGATGCGCGTTAATCACAGGCTCGAGCGTGAGTAAAATTTCCGTTGCGGCTTGGTGAAACTCCTTTTCACCAGGGTTGCGTTTTTTAAGATCGTCAAGTACTCTTTCTACGTAGGTCATTTATGTATCTCCTTAATTCTTTTGTGTTTGTAAATCGAAAAATTAAATCCTTATATATAATATCATCTTTTTTTTCGATTTGCAAGAATTTTGCAGTGAAAAATTAAAAAAAGTTATAAAAACATTTGCTTTTTTTTAGAAAAAGGTGTATAATAATAAAGTAATTTATATTAGATATAAGCAATTCTTATAACACAACTTCGCCTTCATAGTTAAATGGATATAACAGCCCCCTCCTAAGGGGCAATTACAGGTTCGATTCCTGTTGGGGGTACCAAAAAAGACGACCAAACGCTTGGTCGTCTTTTTTTCTCTTTCAATATTTTATTATACTTATCTTTTTCATCCTGCTTTTATAAGCTTATGATTTTTGCGTGGCTACCGCCGAGTTTTTGTTTTTCGACAATGATTTGTTTGTCGATTTTGTTTTTAAGTTCTTCTACGTGCGAGATTATGCCGACCAAACGGTTGCCTTCGGTTAAGTTTTGCAGCGTCGCTATTGCTAATTGCAAGGATTCGCCATCGAGCGAGCCGAAACCTTCGTCCACGAACATCGTGTCAAGGCGAACGCCTCCTGCCGAAGACTGAATCTCGTCCGCAAGGCCAAGCGCCAACGCAAGCGATGCTTTGAACTGCTCGCCACCAGAAAGCGAGCTTACGGGACGAGTCGTGCCGTTGTGATGGTCTAAAACGTCTATATCAAGCCCGACTTGAGAGCGTTTGCCAAGCTCTTCTTTACGACGAATTAAGTCGTACTGACCACCCGTCATCTTTTGCAAACGGATATTTGCGCGGTGTAGAATCCTTTCAAAATAACTCATTTGGACGTAGGTTTCAAAGGAAATTCTTTCTTTGCCTTTAATGTCCCCGCTTGCCGTATTCGACAAGGAATCCATCCATCTATAACGTTCTTCCAAGTCCTTGCTTTCTTTCGCCTTTGCTTTAATATTTTCCAAACACGCCTTGTTTGAATTGATACGGGAAACCACCCCTTCTTTATCGTCTAACAGGGTTTTCTTTTCTATAATAAGCGCATTCTTCGTTTGCTTTTCCGTTTCCAAATCAATCCTGCAAACGGCTTTTACGACCTTTTCAAGCGCCGTAACTTCACCGTTAAGTTTGGTAAGTTCAGACTTTTTATTGTTAAACTTCGTTTCAGCGGTTTCAAGCCCGTCTTTTAAGATTTTTACCTTTATCTTCAAATCTCTTAACTTGCTCTCGGCGTCCGCTTTACTATTAAATTTCAAGTCCTTTTTAAGCTTTTCGATTTGCTCCGACTTTTCCTTCAACGTTGCGCCGTCGCTTGCAATTGTTTTATCAAGCTCGGCAATCTCTTTTCTTAATTCTTCGAGCGCTTCTTCCGCTTCGGGAATTTTTTTATCGATCTTTGCTTTTTTTGTTATATTTTCCGTTTCAACGTCGATTTTCTCGGAAAGAACGGCAAGTTCTTCGTCCATTTTCTTCATCTTCGACGAAACGTTTTCCGCCGCCTTATCAAGGCATACGCCGTCTAAAAGCGTTTTAATTTGCTCGATAAGCGTATTTTCAAGCTCTTCGAGTTTTCCTTTTAGTTTCGCGCAGTCCGCGCTCTTTTCTTCCGCTTTTTTATTCTTTTCGTCGGCGGACTTTTTCGCCTCTTTAAGCTCGGCTTCCGTAGGTACGGCGGTTGATACGCTTGCTTTATTTGGATGCGAGATAGAGCCGCAAACAGGACAGGGCGCGCCCTCTTGTAAAACGCTTGCCATTATGCCTGCTTGTCCGTCTAAAAAACGTTTGTTAAGCTCGGTATATTCGTCGGTAAGATTTTTCGCCTTTTCGCTTAACGTAACGTACTCGCTTCGCATAGAAGAAAGGTTATTTTTAGCCGATTGATAGTTGGAAAGGTTGGTCTCCAAAGCTTTCAATTTTTGTTTTGTTTCTTCTAAACGGGTTTTGTCCGTTTCCAAGCGTTCTTTATTCAAACTCGCGTTTTCTAAAGTCTTTTGAAGTTCTTTTAACTCAAGGACTTTTTCTTGCCCTTTTTTAACCGTTTCCTTGGACGATTCCCTTTCCTGCTCGTTTTTAATAATGGAATTTTCAAGGTTTTTTACTTCTTTTTGAAGGGTGCCGAGCCTGTCGTACTCGGGAAGTTCTTTCTCGATAAGCGTTATTTCTTTTTCCGTTGTTTCTATCTCCGGTTTTTTACTCTTTTCTTCTTCAAACTTCGCGTTCGCTTCGTCGTATTCTTGCACTATTCTAGGCACGGACGCCTTCTTTTTCGCGTATTCTTCTACGTTTTTTGCGTACTCTTCCGCCTTTGTGATAGTCGCGTTGACTGCTTCTAATTTCTCGTCAATTTGCGTTTGTTTTTGGGCAAGTTCGGTGTTAGTTTTCTCGTCTTCTTTGATTAAATCGGCTAATAAATCTATCTTTTCTTGCGTGGTAAGTTCGTCCTTTTTCGCTTTTTCAACGAGTTCTAAAAATTCGCTATTCCCGCTTGCAACGATGCCGTTTGCGTACGTTAAAATGCTTTGCTTGGTTGATTCAAACTTTTTAGCAAGCTCGTTCGTTTCTGCTTTTATACGGTCTTGGATCTTCTCGAATTGATGCGTTTTGAAGATTTGGCGGAAGATTTCTTTGCGATTCTCCGTCTTGTCTAATAGAATTTTTCTAAACTCGCCTTGCGCGATCATTGCGATTTTGGTGAACTGGTCGTAGTCAACGCCGATAACGTCCTTTATCGCGTTCGTCACTTCCTTTTTGCTTTTATCAACGATTCTTCCGTCGGGATAATGTAGCTCCGCCCTTGCGATTTGCTTTGTCGTACCGTCGCCACGAGCCTTTAATCTCACGTACTCGGGGTTTCTTCTAACCTTATATAATTTTTCGTTGCATAAAAACTCAAGCTCTACGAAGGTTTCCGTGTTCTCGTCTGCGTATTTGGAACGAAGCATGGAATCGTCGCGCGCGTCCCCGCTAGGCGAATCGTAAAGCGCGTAAGAGATTGCGTCAAAAATGGACGTTTTTCCTGCGCCCGTCGTACCCGTGATAAGATATAAACCGTTTTCGCCAAGCTTGTCTAATTCAAGGACTTCTTTGCCCGCGTACGGACCGAATGCGGATATGGTCAACTTTATAGGTCTCACGCTTCTTCCCCCCCTATCTTTTCTATTAACGCTTGCATATACGCCTTTTGCGTTTCACTCATTTCCACGTTATTTCTGTCCTTGAAGAACTCTGAAAACAACTCAAACGGAGTCTTCCTTTCCACGTTTTCCGCGCCGAATACGTTGACGTTCGCGCGCGTTCTTGCGTTGTCGTACTTAAGCTCTAACGCGTTTTTATAGATGACTTGCAACCGACTCATTGCGTTCGGAACGTCTTCTTCATCCGTTAAAGTTATTTGGACGTAGTCTTCCGTGCGTTCGGTTTCCTTCATTAAATCGTCGAACGTACCGCGGATTTTTCGCATATCCCGAATAGGTTTTAAGTCTATGGTTCTTATTCCTATTTCACTATCCTTTCCTGCGAGCGTAACGACCGTTACTGATTTGGTGTCGTTTGCTTCGGCAAAAGAGTATTTTAACGGCGTTCCACAGTACCTAATCTTTTCGCTTGAACAGTGCTGCGGGCCGTGTAAATGCCCTAACGCGACGTAATCAAAATCACTAAATACGCTCGCATCGACGTTGTCCGTTCCGCCGACCGATTCTTCGGACTCCGAACGGGTTGCGCCCGTAACGAATTGATGTGTGATTAAAATATTGCGCTTAGATTTGTCCAAGTTCATTTTATCGATAGCGACTTTTACCGCGTCGGTGTAGGAGTTTATCTCTTCGTCTTCGTAGAATCTACGCACGTGCGAAGGTTTTATAAACGGCAACATATACACGTCCACGTCGCCGTGTTCGTCCTTTAATCTCGTCGGGAGAATTTCACCGTTATACACGGGGGATAAGTAAACGCCTACTGAGTCCATGATTTTAGAACCAAACGCTATACGCTCCGCGGAATCGTGGTTACCGCTTATGATGAAGACTTGTAAACGCCTTTTTGCAAGCTCAACAAGGAAAAAGTCAAAAAGCGCCACCGCTTCCGCGCTGGGTACGCTTTTATCGTAAACGTCGCCTGCAACGAGTACGCCGTTTGGTTGTTCTTGATCGATTATTTCTATAATCTGTTTAAGTATCTCTTCTTGGTCTTCGATGAGCGAAGTTTCGTGAAGTCTTTTCCCTAAATGCAGATCTGAAAGGTGTATGAATTTCATTTGTTTACTTCCTTGCTTTTGCTTTGTTTTTATTAATCGTCTAAGATAATTCTATTATACCATATACTTAATCCTTTTTCAATACATTGGACGATAAAATAAATTAATTTTTAGTAGTAAAATATAAAAAAAGCGGTTTTGAATGCACCGCATTCTCGTTTTTTATTTTTATTTTCAAGGCTTAAAAGCCGAGTTCTTTTTTACATTGTACGAATGCTTGGACGCATTTATCGATGTCTTCTTTGGTGTGTCCTGCCGACATTTGCGTTCTGATTCTCGCCTTGTCTTTGGGTACGACGGGATAGAAGAAACCCGTTACGTAAATACCTTTTTCGAGCATCTTTTCAGCGACCTTTTGACTCAAAACCGCGTCGTATAACATTACGGGCACGATTGCGTGGTCTTTACCAGCAAGGTCAAAACCGTTCTTTTCCATTTCACTTCTAAAGTACTTTGCGTTTTCCATAACCTTATCGCGAAGGCTGGTATCCGAAGAGATCATTTCCAAAACCTTGAGGGTGGTTGCGCAAATTGCAGGGGCTACCGTGTTCGAGAACAAATACGGTCTACTTCTTTGACGGAGCAAATCAATGATTTCCTTTCTACCGCTTGTGAAACCACCGCTTGCGCCGCCGAGCGCTTTACCGAACGTACCCGTGATGATATCTACTCTGCCTTGAACACCGCAGTATTCGGGCGTACCCCTACCCGTGTCGCCGACAAAGCCGGTTGCGTGGCTATCGTCCACGACCACGAGCGCGTTATATTTATCCGCTAAATCGCATACGCCTTTAAGGTTTGCGATAATGCCGTCCATGGAGAACACGCCGTCCGTTACGATTACTTTATGTTTCGCGCCGTTTGCGTCTGCTTCTTGGAGCTTTGCTTCCAAATCCGACATATCGTTGTTCTTATAGCGGTACTTGGTCGCTTTCGTCAAACGAACGCCGTCGATGATGCTGGCGTGGTTTAATTCGTCGGAGATGATTGCGTCGTCCTTGGTCGTGATCGTTTCAAACAAACCGCCGTTTGCGTCGAAACAGCTACTATACAAAATCGTGTCTTCCGTACCTAAGAACTCGGAAATTTTATTTTCGAGTTGTTTATGGATGGTTTGCGTACCGCAGATAAAACGGACGCTAGAAAGACCGTAGCCGTACTTTTCATAGCTTTCAATCGCCGCTTTTTTAAGCTCTTCGTTGTTGGAAAGACCTAAATAGTTATTCGCGCAAAAATTCAAAACGCCGTCCGCTTTCGTCGTGTCGATACACGCGCTTTGGGGGGTTGTGATAATACGTTCTTCTTTCCAAAGTCCGCTTGCTTTAATATCGTCTAAAATGTCTTGAAAATATTTCTTATCTATCATTTTACTTTCTCCAGTCCAAAATTACCTTACCCGATTTACCGCTATGCATCATTTCAAAGCCTTTTTCAAATTCCGTGTAGGGAAGTTCCGCCGTGATAATTTTAGAAATATCCAAGCCTGATTTGAGCATTGCCGTCATCTTGTGCCAAGTTTCAAACACTTCTCTGCCGTAAATACCTTTGATCGTGAGCATATTGAAGATGACCTTGTTCCA
>JAZQZK010000040.1:0-2376 GCA_045634025.1 Candidatus Scatosoma sp. | reverse complement strand
TGGAAAAATACGTACACAAAAAGAATTTTGAAATTAAATATTGCGATACTGATTTTCGCGACCGCGTAAAGCTTTCGGCAGTCCTTGCTTACTTTGAAGAAGTGGCAGGATCGTCTGCGGACGAATTAGGGTTTGGCTATAAAGACTTGAAACCCAAGGCTTTAACGTTTATGGTTTCGGGCGTTTGCTGTGAGTTTGTAAAACCCATTTCCCAAGGCGATAGGGTAACGGTTAAGACGTGGCCGAATCCACCCACTTACGCGGTTTTTGGTAGAGAGTATCAAATTTGTGATCCGGAAACCGACGAGCTTTTCTGCTCCGCAACTTCGCGTTGGTGCATTTACGACTTAAAGGAAGGCAAAATTCTCTCGTCGAAGGCGATTGAAGGTCAGGACTATTCCACTTACAACACAGACCGCGCCCTTGATTTTTCCGCGTGGAAAATCCCTGCGTTTGCGGTTGAAGAAGGGGAATACGTTTATTCCATGACGGTACGCAACGCCGAGTACGACCACAATATGCACGTCAATAATACGCGTTATGCGGACTACTGCGTGAATTGTTTTACGATAGCGGAACTTTCCAAGTTTAATTTGAAACGTTTCCAAATCTCTTACGCAAAGCAATGCCGTGAAAACGACGTTTTACGTTTTTATCGCAAACAAACCGCTAAAAACGAGTTTACCGTGCTTGGCTTGAACCAAAACCAAGAAACGGTGGTTTCGAGTAAGTTTACTTTCGAGTTAGTGAAGTAATCGCTTGAAAATTTGTTAAATGGTGGGGAATTACATAAAATAAGTAAAAAAATTCCTACGGAAAGATAAAAAAGTGGCGTTTGGAAGTTGACAAAATAGAAAACGCGTGTTATAATAGAAAAAATAGACAGGTGAACTGATGATGTTTGAGAAAGTACAAGCCAAGTTTTTGGCGGCTACAATCGAATACGCTCAAGAAAATATCCGTCGTGAAGACCAAAAAGGGTTGGCGATTGACGGACGTATTAACCATTCTATTTTATCCGAACTTTTTTCCAATGAACGTATAGGCGCAATATTTATTTGTGGTGACTGATTTTTCGCTAAATCAGTCACATTTTTTGAATTTGGCGTTGAAAAAGGGCGATTTTCCTTCAAAAAGCGGTTGCTTTTAGGGTTAGCTTCAACTTACGTTAAGGAAAATTTGATAACAAGCAAGGCAAATTATAAATTGAAAAATTTTTTATAATAAAGGACGATATATGAAAAAACAAAAGGTTTATTTGACGTTACAAAACGGCGACGTGTTCGAAGGCTATTCCTTCGGCGCGAAGGGCGAAGCGGTTGGCGAGCTGGTTTTCACAACGGGTATGGTAGGCTATCTTGAAACGCTTACCGAACCTGCAAACTACGGTCAAATCGTCGTTCAAACGTTCCCTATGATAGGAAACTACGGCGTAATGAAATCCGACCTCGAAAGCAAAAAAGCTTGGGTGTCGGCGTACGTCGTTCGCGAGTTCTGCGAAGAACCCTCGAACTTCCGCTTGGAAGGAAAGCTTGACGACTTCTTGAAAGAACAGGGCGTTATCGGTATTTACGGTATCGACACCCGTCACTTGACGAAGATTTTACGCGATCAAGGCACGATGACTGCAAAAATTTCCTTAAAGCCGATTAAGGATACGGAAGAATTGCTTGGTCATAAGCTCACGGGCGCGGTTTCCGAAGTAACCACCGATAAAGTGGTCGTTTACGAAAACGAAAACGCAAAATACACCGTTGCGCTTTGGGATTTCGGCGCGAAGAATAGCACTGTGAACCAGTTGCTTGCGCAAGGATGTAAAGTCTTGAAAGTGCCCGCAAACTACACGGCGGAACAAATTCTCGCTCTTTCGGTGGACGGCGTAATGCTCTCCGACGGTCCCGGTGACCCGACGGAAAACTCTGCGATTGTTAAAGAGATAGGCAATCTCGTTGGAAAGACGGCAATTTTTGGGGCAGGGCTTGGTCATCAAATGCTTGCAATGTCGTTTGGTAGCGAAGTTGTGAAGATGCGTTACGGTCACCGTGGAGGTCAGCCCGTAAAATGCTTTGCAAACGGCAGAGTTTACATCTCTTCGCAAAACCACGGTTTCGTCGTTTCCAAAGACGATATTAAAGTCGGCGACGTAGATTTCATTAACGCCAACGACGGTTCGTGCGAAGGTATTGATTACCCGAACTATTCCGCATTCTCCGTTCAGTTCAATCCTGAATCCTGTTCGGCTGCATGCGAGCCTAACCTTTTGTATGAAAAATTTGTGAAACTTATGGAGGAAAAACGCAATGCCTAAGAGAAGTGATATCAAGAAAGTTTTGGTTATCGGTTCAGGACCTATCGTTATCGGTCAAGCCGCAGAGT
>JAZQZK010000039.1:0-3062 GCA_045634025.1 Candidatus Scatosoma sp. | reverse complement strand
CTCCGCGTTTTGACGGTAAATCGGTTCGCTTTGAACTCGCGAAACGCGTATATACGTCGCAATACTTTGTCGAACTTGCGTTTTCCCTAACTCGTGTACGGATAGTACACTCCCGTCGGGAAATCCGCGTTCTTCGCGTCTTGCTTGTATCTCCGCGTTTGACAGTGGTCAGTTGTTCGGTGACGAACCTTCCGTGTTTTGACGGCAAGTCAAAAGGGGTTCGGAAGATATTCTAAAAAAATTACAGCGCAATAAATATCCTCGTAAATGCATGTTTACGAGGATAGATTTATGAAGGAGAGATAATGAAAGCGTCAAGTTTTGCTAAAAAAATTGCTTTGACTTTTGCGTTTATTTATTTCGCGAGTTTTGTTACGAGAATAAATTTCGCTGCGGTCATGGTAGAAATTATAAACAAAACAGGACATACGAAGGATGCGATTTCGCCCGTTCTCGTTGGTATAGCGATAAGCTATGGCGTAGGGCAAGTCATCAACGGTTGGATAGGGGATAAGGTAAAACCGCAAAACCTTATTTTGTACGGGCTTATCATTGCAACGAGCATGAACTTTGTTCTTCCGTTGTTTTCCTATTCCGTGCCTATTATGACGGCGCTTTGGACGATCAACGGCTTTGCGCAAGCGATGATTTGGCCGCCGATCGTTAAAATCTTGGTGGCGTCGCCTTTGACGGAAGAAGAGTATGGCTATTCGGTTGTTCGCGTTACCGGCGCGTCGGCGCTTGCGGCGGCTTTGATGTATGCCTTTTGTCCGTTGTTGATTAAGGCTTTGAACTGGGAATCGGTGTTCGTTGTTTGCGCGATTATCGGTTTGGGCGCGGCTATTTTTTGGGTTATCATCAAGGAAAAAATTGTTGCTTCGGCGTGCTTTGATGGTGTGAAGGAAGGCGAAAACTCCGTACCTGCCCCCTTCAAATTCCCTAAAGAAGCAATTTTTCCTATGGTTTTCATCTTCTTGGCAATCGTTTGTCAAGGTATGGTTCGCGACGGTATCACTTCGTTTTCACCTAACTATATTTCCGAAGTATTCAATATGAGTCCTGAAGACGGGATTGCGTGGTCGTTGCCACTTGCGATATTTAGCACGATTGCTATTTTTTTGGCAGGCGAAGTTTACAGACGTTTTTTCAAAAATGAGATTATGTGCGCCGTGGCTATGTTAGTCTCTGCGTTCGTATTCGCGTTTATCTTATGTTTACTTTTTGATTTCAACGTGGTTGTCGTTGTTGCTTGTATGACTTTGCTTACCGGCTCCGTTCAAGGCGTAGGCTTGATGCTTATCACGCACGTGCCCAAGCGTTTCAAAAAATATGGTAACATTTCGACGATTTCTGGCGTTATTAACGCTTGTACCTATCTCGGCTCGGCGATTGCTTCCTTCTCCGTGCCTTTGATTGCGGATACCTTTAACTGGCAAGTGACCGCTGGAAGTTGGTGCGCAATTATCGTAATGGGTATGACTTGTTGTCTTATCGCTGTGAAGAAGTGGAATAAGTTTATCAACAAAGACTAATAAAACTTTCATAAAGAAAAACCCCTTGCCGTTGCCGTCAAGGTGTGATTTTTTAGCCGATTCCGTTTTGTTTTTTGTAGGCGCTAACCGCTTTTGAGAGCTGGTCGGGGCAAGAAGTTGCGCCCTTGCACTTAATACCGCTTAAAAGCGTTTCAACCTCGTTGATATCTCTGCCTTCAACGAGTTTTGCAATGCCTTGCAAGTTACCGCTACAACCGCCGATAAAACGAACGTTGCGCATTTTGTTGTCTTGGTCCACGTCAAAAAGGATTTGTCTTGAACAGGTGCCGATGGGGGAGTATGTAAACATGATTATATACCTCTTTATTTAATTATTATATTTTTTCTTTAAAAACGCGTATTAGGTCGCAATACTGCGTTGAACTGTGGCAACTTTCATTCACTTACGCTTTAGTAAGCTCCTTCAAGTTTTCCTCGTTCGCCTTGTCTTTCTTGGACCTAAAATGAGTTGTTAGTTTTGTCGTATTATGGGTAACGAACTGTAACTTCTACCCACCCAAAGAAGGATAGAAATTCTGAGATCAAACGGTCGCCCAAATGAATAGTGGCGGTGTTTAGCTAACCTTGGTTACGAATTGTAACTTCTACCCGCCCAAAGAAGGATAGAAATTCTAGGTCAAGGGATTATCCCTTGTTAGTCGACAAGGGTTTCGTAAATCGCGGAATACAGTTCCGACGCCTTGGAATCCCAGTTCTTATAAATATTTTGCGCCGTTTTCTTGTTCGGCACGATAAATTTAAGCTCGAGCATAGGTTGAACAGGCGCGATAATCTTCAAAAACACCGTATAAGTCCCGTCTTTGTTCTGGTAATAATCCGCTTTACATTCCTGCGTATTCTTGAGTTTACCGCTATTATTTTTAACGTACGCGGAGATATCTTCACGGATACTTTTCGGGATAGTGATGTAGAAATTATTTAAGCCTTCTCTGCCGTCCGCGGTGATCGCGTAGAGCGTTTCTTCGGAAGAAGAGACACGGCAAATAAACCCGTCGTCCAAAAGCTTGGGAAGCAACTCCATGCAGTCCATATAATTAAGCCAGTTATTCCGCGCGGTACACATTTCTACGATTACTTGTTCGGAAAGCGATGTTTCCATCTTATCGAAAACAAATAAAAGTATAAGTTTATTAACGGAAGTTTCTCCTTGTACTTGCATTGCGTTGCTCCTTAATAGTCTTTAGTGAAGTGGGATAGGGGATTACTTAAAAGCCTTAAGCTTTTCCAAGATTTCGTCGCAGGAATCTGCGTAAATTTCTACGGTAATAGGTTGGGAAAGGTCGAGCGAGAAAATACCCAAAATCGACTTCGCGTCAACGATATATTTACCGCTCTTCAAAAGAATTTCATACGGACAATCTTGCGTGATTGCAACGAATTCTTTTACTTTTTGCGCCATTTGAAGTGAAATTTGAACTGATTTCATAATTATAACCTCCTAAATGAAAATCAAGCCGCCTATATTATACCTAAAATATTCCTAAAAATCAAGAGATTTGCTTTAATTTT
>JAZQZK010000038.1:0-9488 GCA_045634025.1 Candidatus Scatosoma sp. | reverse complement strand
ACGATCTTCTTCGTTCTTTCGTGATGTTCGGTATTCAAAGCTTGTTGATAATCTGCATAAATATCGGCAATATATACACCAACGTTTTTGCGCAACTTCACCTCGTCGTCAATCGGCAAGTAAATCCCTTTCTTTTCATCATACTTTACAGGGGGGTCTACAAAGTCTTGATACGCGATCATA
The DNA here is from genome assembly GCA_045634025.1 of Candidatus Scatosoma sp. Taxonomy (GTDB): domain Bacteria; phylum Bacillota; class Clostridia; order Christensenellales; family Borkfalkiaceae; genus Scatosoma. The sequence goes on along the minus strand of JAZQZK010000038.1, from coordinate 9,305 downwards.
TTGATACAGACGTCTTGCGCGTTATATTGAAGATTTTCAGGTAATTTTGCCCATTCTTCAAGCTTTTCACCTAAATCGTTCATAAACAAAATAACTGCTGCGGTGTGCACTTCGTACTTACTGAAGATTTTGCTACAAGCCTGACAAGTACAGGTAGCGTAATTATCTTCCATGAAAAGATTTACGTATTGTCTGGGATTTGCGCTATCATACTGCCTCTTTATCGTGTAAGCAATCTTTTTGATAACTTCGTTTTGCATTGCCTCATATTCTTCAGCGTCGCCGTGCGCCGTATAGCACCATTGCGAACCGTTGTCGGAATACCATTTCCCGTGCGTGTCCTTGTATTCGCTTTCAGGCAATACGTAAGTGTTGGTGTTATGGCTTGGCGAACTTTCCGACTCAGCGTCGTTATAGCTCCTATACGGAGCATAACATATATCGTAGAATCTTCTCGTGTATCTTAAACGAGCGCCAAAATTCATAACGTCGTAATCGGAAGAGAAAGGCTTTCTGATAATCTCATAAGACGTCTGTCTTAATTTTATATCGGGAATATCCGTTACGTCGTAAGCTTTTAACTTCTTGTTAGAAACGTTTTCTTCTATTTCAATGCAGTCGTAATAATATACTCCTAAATCAAAGGTAAGCTCCATAAAGGTGTATACGGAGTTGACCGTTCCGTAATCACTTCCACCTACGAGGAAAATCGTATCGTCTTTCGTGACTATACGCACGCCGTCCGTGCCGAGTTTCTGCTTATCCACCTTAACGCCTGCGCTTTCCAACAACGTCGTTTCCCCAAGGGAAATGTATTTATTGTTTGCGCTATGCGTAAGTCCTTCGTCCGTATCCGTTTTCAACGAAATACCAGTCGCCATTTCAAAGAAATACAAGAATTCGTTTTTCGCATCACGCAAAAGTTTTGAGTCGTCTTGCGGAGTAACTAATACGTAATCACAACGTCCGTTCTTTACGAGATCTTTTTCGGTATCCGTTGCCGTTAAAACGTGCGTACCGTTATAAACGTTGGTTTGAACGGGAGTTTCCGATTTACCGTTCTTACAACCAACGGCAAAACAAGTAGTCGACACAACCGCTAATATCATAGATAAAATCTTGTTTACTCTCTTCATAATTCAACTCCTTAAGACACGTAAATTCTGTAAGATACAACCGAATAGTTTCCTACAGCGTCGTACACGTAGTAGTAAACGGTATACATACCTGTCTGCTTTGCTTCAAATTGATTGTCCGTAACGAATACGTGCGATAAGCTCGGAGAGTAAACCATACATCTTACCGTCAATTTATCCGTTGCCGTTTTATTATCCGATACGGTATAACCTTGTATCGTAACTTTTGTGTTGAGTTTTGCTTTGATAACCGTAGTTTCGTTATAACCATCGTTGAGCGTAATCGTAGGCGCTTCCATATCTGAAACGTTCGCCGTAAAACCGCCAGTGATGGAATTACCACCCGCGTCAACATACTCAAACCGTACTTTATACATGCCGTCTTCCGTAAGCGTGAGTGTGTATTCTCTATCCGTTCGGCAACCTGCCTGCAATAAAACCCCGTCGTTCGACGTTGCGTATCCCTTAGACGGCTTTGATACCGTCAACGTTAAATTCGATTGTGAATACGGCGATAAAACGTCAATAATCGTCGGCATTTTTATCGTAATAACGTCGCCGACTTTTTTCACACCGCCGTCGTCGTCAACCAACATAGTCGGTTTGAAATAGTCCGCTGTATCGTTTGAGAAGCTCTGTCCGCCCACTTCAAAAACCGTAAGATTTGCAACGCCAACGATATTTCTCAAACTAACCGTTAATAGAACTTTATCGCTACTAAACTCTTTCGGGCAAGCCACTGATTTTTTGCCCATATCCTTAAAGCCGTTAAGGCGATTGTCATAGAAGAACTTATAAGTCTTGCTCGTGAACCCTGCATTCAAGTCCGCTTGCGCGTTACCGCAAACCATGTACGTCGTATCTGCTTTCTTGAGATAGCTAATCGTAACGGAATTTTCCCTATCGTAATAGTCGGTCAACGTAACGTCTACCGCGTCAAAATTGCTCGCATTAGCAGGTACGCTAAAGGAGAACGTAAAGTTCGAAAGAGAAAGTACGTTCACAAACGCAAGAGAATTGTTACCATTTGTAGCTTTGGACTGATAGTATACGCCGTTGGAATCCGCCTGTTTATCAAAGTTCCCAACGAAATAGTCTTGCATTCTCAACGCGTTACCAAAGCCCACGTTTACTACGGGAATTTCTTCGCTATACTCGCTAATATCACCGTAGGAATATTTGAATTTAACTTTATCACAATCTGGAATAGTAACGTTCCCGTAATTAATCTTCGTTTCGCTCGTTCCGTTAATGAGGAAAACTTCTACTTCGCGTTGCGTCGGTTTTTGCGAATCGTACGTGTACGCGTAAACGGAGTCCAGCGTATAAGTTGCGTTAGCAATCAAATATTTAGGAAGAACAGGTTCGCTAAACTTCACGTTCGTAGAGGGAAGACTATTTACCTTATACGATTTACGATAGGACGTGAATACGTCGCTATATTCGTAGATAATCTCGTATTCACCAACGTTTTCAACGAAAAATTCATTGTTGGTTATTTCAAACACTTCGTCTTCACCAACAAATTTATAGTACGCTTTAAGAGTTACTTCATTATTCTTACTGAAAACTTCACACGCGGGCAATTCACAAGTTGACCCTGCATTCAAGACGGATAACTGTTGCATTGCGAAGGACACGATTTGATCGTTTTCGCTTTTAATACAGTTCAGGGTAAGCGTTTTCGTCTTAGCGTTACCAAACGTATCGACTGCGCTATAAACAACCGTATACAAACCTTCCGCCGTCGGCGTGAACTTACCGTTTTTACAACTATGTTGACGGGTCTTATCCGTACCATAATGGCTATATACACCAACCGAAACGTCACCCTTTAAGTTGACGTCGTAAGCCGTCGCTTTAGGAATGGCTATCTCTTCGTTTTTCGCTACGTAATAAATCTTCTCCGTCGTCGGTACGTCAATCACAATTTCAGGCGACTTTGTATCGTAGACCTTGATTCGATGGAGTTCTTCACCCTCTAAATCTGCCAACAACGAGATATCCATATTAACCGCGCCGGTGTAATATTCTTCGGCGAGTATGGAAACGTACACTTCACCTGTGGTAAAGCCCTTAAATGCGTTTTCGCCATACAGTTCAACGTTATCTAAATCGCTAACGAGTACCTTTGAGCGATCTTCTGCATAAAAACTATTCGTTTCGGGATCAAAATATACCGTCACGCCCTTATCCGTCAATACCCACGTATTCGTAAACGCGCCGTATTGACCGTCATAAACTTCATAACGAGTTTCCCCAAGATAAATTGAAGATTTTACTACCTTATCTGCAGATACAGGTTTGACCCCAACAGATTTTTTATTTGCAACGTCGGCGCGATAGTAAGGCGCAGCTGTTTGCAATATATGGTTAGAGTAATCCCAGCACAACTCAAATTCGATAAAGTTATCCGAATCGTAACAGTCCGTTAATCTGACAATTTGTTTGAGAGATTCTCTATACGTCGTTCCATTTCCGCCCGTGCTGTACGGATGCATACGAACCAGAGGAACGTCTTTATCGTAATCATAAATATTTATAGGCTCGTTATAAGTAAGAACGTCCTTATCGGCTAATTCAAGATGCAAACCCGCTACGCTACTTCCCGTAATTTTATCCAAGGAATCACTGTATTCCAAAACGGAATTCGTCCCTAAAGCATAAGCAGACGAGTTTACCTTAAACGTTTTGCTCGCGGAAACTTTTTCTCCAGCTATAACCGCTTGATACTCCAAAGTGTACTCACCAAGAACGTTTAACGTAAGCGTTTCACTCGTATACAGCGTCCCGTTCGGGAAATATAAAAACGCAGAGGTCGCCTCGTAATTTGTCCCATTGTATGAAATCGTTGCGTTCGGAACGGAAAAGTCCTGTCCCAAATCGTATTGTTCTAATATTTCACTCGCCGTTGTGAGTTCCGCAGCGTTCGCTAAAGCTGCACCATTTGTATCGCTTGCGTAAATTCCCGCAAGCGCAAACAATGAACAACCCAAAAGCGCTAAACTAAGCTTTATCTTTCTTTTCATCTTACTCATCAAACTCCTTTCTTTTATTCGCTTTACTCCTTCAATCCGCCCATAGAGATATTGCCCATTAATTTCTCTTTAAAGAATAAGAAAAGGACCAAAATCGGCAACGCTAACAACATACTTGCCGCTACACGAACGGGAACAGTACCCATTCCTGCAGGAGCTTGGATATGCGTCAAACGATATACACCATAAGCAATAGAAGGTTTGGTAGGCATGTACAAAAGTGGCGTTCTGAAATCATTCCAAGCCGCAACGAATTGTATCAATGCTATCGTGAAAAACGTCGTCGAAATAAGCGGAAGCACTATTTGGAAAAATATTCTATACTGTGATGCTCCGTCTATTTCCGCCGCCTCCATATAAGAGCCAGCCAAAGATTTGAAGAACGCAAAAAATATAAAGAAATACGTTCCACAATAATAGGATTTTTGTAAAATAAACCCTAAATACGTATCATATACACCCAAGTTTTGCAAGATTGAAATTTCCGCAGGATACGTACCAACGGAGGGAATCATCATTGCCACGAGCGCTACGTAATAGAAAATGGAAATTGATTTAAATTCACTAAATTTTGCGCAAAGATACGCCATAACTGCCGACATCAAGGTCGGTAAAAAAGATTGTATTGCCGCATACAAAAACGTATTGAATACCATCTTAGTCATTGTGGCGTCTACGGAATGGGAAATTTCAATTCCGTGCCAGTAGTAACCCGTTGATATAGGGAACTTAAATTTTGTTATTACGAGTATGTAATGGCTTAAGCCCAACGCCTCTTCCTTGCTGTATTTGAGATTGGGTAAACCAAATTTGTTATCGAAACGCGTGAAGTCCAAATCAGCTTTCAAGGAAGTAAGTAGTCCCCAAAAAAGCAGATACACAATCGTTACGGCGTACACGCATAAAATCGAACAAATAACTATCTTAAATATTTTACTGACTATGTCAGTCGTTTGAGTTTCTAATTTATTCTTTGTCTTCATATCTCGCCTCAACTTAATCCACTCTCGGGCCGTATTTTTCTAATAACCTCTTGACAATTAAAACAATAGGGAATACAATTGCTGTTAAAATCAAGCCAATTGCTGAAAGTACGCTGTAATTCACCTGACGGTATTCTTCCGCCCAAATTCTACCCTTTTGCGCTGCCTCTGCTTTCGTATATAACCAACTTCCCATATTATTTACTTCTACCGAGTGTATACCAAACAAGTCCAACACTGCATATGTGTTCGTAAAAATCCCCGAAATGTTTATTACGATAAAGGTTACGATGGTGGGATAAATGAGGGGCAACGTAATGTGAATAAATTCCTGAACGATATTTACCCCGTCAAGCCTTGCCGACTCTACAACTGATTCGTTAATCCCGCTCATTGCGCCAGAATACAGCAATACGTTTACGCCAAACGAAATCCAAATATTGAAGAATATAAGCATTCCAAAACGCGTATCGGGATCGTTTAACAAACCCGTTACCTTCTCCCCGCTAATCTCCTCCATTATGTAGGAATAGCCTTCGTTTACGAGATATTTAAAGATGACTGCAAATATTAAGCTAGAAATAACTTGAGGCATGAACAGCACCGTTTTAAAGATGCCAGATCCTGCGTATTTCTTATAGATGTAAAACGAGAATACCAAAGCTAACGTAGTTCCGATAAACGTCGTAAATCCAAACAAAATCATTGAATTTTCCAAAGCCGACGATTGCAGTTTCAACCGTTCAAACGCTTTTACAAAATTATCAAATCCCGCAAAGGTAATATCGTATCCGATACCGCTTGCAGAGTTTTCATAATGTTGAAACGCCAACGTAAAAGACTGTATTCTTGCCCCAAGATACATCAAGATAAATTGTAACACAGGGATAGCCGCCATCGTCACGCAAAATATATACTTAGAACGCCTTGCCCTATTTACATTACGTCGCAACAGCGACTTTCCCTGTATTGCCATTTTCTACTTATTCTCCTTTATAAATACTGGTCCATTCCCCTGCCGTAATATAACTGCTTTCAAATGCTTGTTTTACCGTTTTTCCTGCTTGGAGCGCGCTTACAAACGTTGCGTAATCCTTTCCATCAATTAACGGTTCCATATATCTACCGCTTGTGCTAACGCGGAGCGCAGACTTGTTTGCATTAAACGTTTTATTTTCTGCGCCACAGAATACGAGTTTCGTATTTTCCGACTTAACCATATCGTAAACACTCTTTTGGAAATATGTTAATTTTTCCGCATCAGCCGAAGTTAATTCATAATCAAAATGCGCACGAACGACACCCGTAGTACCAGTGAAGTGGCTCAATTCAGCGTCGGTGAACAAGAACTTCAAGAATTCCTTACAAGCTTTGATCAATCCGTCTTTGCCTTCCATGTTCTTATTCAAGAAAGCATAAGCGTCTGCCGTTTCCAAAAGGGTATAGTTCTTACCGTTTCCTTCCGTAATCGTGCCTTCTAATTGCACGGGAAGAGGCATCCAAGCTAATTTTCTTTCCTCTACGTCGGTGTTTACCTTGTAGAAATCTTCAAATACCGTGTTCAAAGAGTATGATTCGTTATACCAGTAGTTACCTTCAATCAACATACCGATTTCAGGTTCACCTTCGTATCCACTCCATACGAAAGCGCCTTGCGCGTCAATGTTCGTACCTACGCCCGTCGTTGCGTCGTTCGTAAACCAGCTTTGATTCAACGCCGTCTCAAGGAAGGACATTGCATAATATCTGTTTACGTTTTGCGCTGCATAATACCCTTCCGCTTCATTGATCGTTTTTACTTCCGTTGTGGGTTTTATGAATTTCTTAAGTCCGCTAAATACGCTATCCGTAGTATAGCCCGTAACCACTTCTACGTTACCCGAGAAGTCGTAAATCGTTCTCATCATATCATATCCAGACAAGGACGTCCAAAGCGAGCTCAATAAATAATGTACGTAGTGCGAAGATACACCCGAATAAGTGAACGGCGTTACACCCGTCTTCTCCATTCTTTCGCAAAGTACGATGAGTTCTTCAAGCGAAGTAGGCAAACCGTCGTCGCTCGAAGGAGCGTCGTAATTCGTATTGTACGCACCGTCAATACCGCAAGATCTCTTCGCCGTGGAGTTAGCAACGAATTTATACGTTTTACCCGTCAAACCGCTCGTAAACGTAGTTACGTTCGTTTCGCTAGGATCAGCGAAGAACAAGTTCTTTCTCGTGAACAAGTCCTTATCGTAAGTAACGCCGGGATACCACGTTGCCGAAGGAAGCGCGTAGTAGTTGTTATCATCACCTTTCAAAGACGACAAAGAGCTCCCATCAATCTTCGATTCAATCGTTCTACCATCAACCGTTGCTGAAAGCACGTCGTTGATATTCAACAAAGAATTCGATCTTGCCAAGGATGCGATACTACCCGTACCTTCGTCAAAGTAAATATTATAATTCGAGCCCTTCATTGTTTCAACGCCTGTATTGAGGTTGTGTTCGATTTCAAAGACAATACCTTTTTTACCGTCCTCAAACTCCGTTTCCGTGTTTGCATCCGCGAAACGCTTGCAAGCTTCATCCAACCATACGCGACCAACACCGCCACCATAGTTCATGATTCGAACTTTCGTTGCGTTTGCATCACCATTTCCGCCACAAGCGACCATGCTGAACGCCATTGTAAGCGCCATTAAAGCGCTCGTTACTCTTGCTACTTTTTTCATCTTATAAATCCTCCAAATTTATTTTTATTTTTTGCTTTTCAGCTTTTTATACTTTTATTTTTTTCGTTTACTATCAAATATGCGTATTTGTTTTGCATTATCAATTTATTCTCAACGATTTCTCCGAACAAAACGCTTTCGATTGCATAGTTATTCTCAACTGTAAAATCAATCTCGTTTTTCTCGTCCTCAAAATTATAAAGCATGATTCCGATTTTTCCGTTGTCTAATTTATGTACAGTTCTGAAAACGAACGGATTGTTGAATGAAACAATTTGTTTTTCCTTTCCAAAGAAATTCTCGTAGATTTTATATAACTCCGTTTTTTCGGGATAATACGACTTCGTATAGAACGTTTCCAAGGGAGCGTTAACAAACGTCACCGAGCCCTTCCCGTACTTGTTTACTGCAATTGCAATATTTCCGTCTTGATCTCTTGCTATTACCTGCGCCGTTACGCTTTCAAGGAATAATTTTCTTTCACGATCTATTGTCAAAACGCTTTCTTCAACGTTGAAATTAATGGTATTTTTAACCCCTTCGTTTCCGTGAACACGCAATCCCGTCCACTTCTCAAAATCTCTGGTTACCCCACCGTTGTAAGTAATCAAGAGTTTTGCGCCATTTTGAATTTTTTCATCTAATAAATCTGCTTGGCATTTCGGCAATCCTCTACATTCAGAAACGCATGGAAGTATGTAATACTCGGAATCCTTTAACGGCTGTTCTTCGTGGCAAAAATCTATATATCTGCCCGATTGCACCCCCAACATAAACGCGCCATAGGCGTTTTCCCAGTGCTCGCTCGCACCGCTTAAAATACACACCGCGTCCGTTTCAGGTTCGGGCAAGTTGCCAATTTCCTGAAGGACTGCTTGCAGTTCTTGCATCTTCAACAACCCTGCTTTCGGCGTGCAATCCGAATAACACAATCCTAAATAAATCTCTGCCCCTGCATAATCGTAAGGAGCAAAATCTAAACAATCCTGATCAAACGCGCACCACCACAAAAATCCTTTCGTACCCGTCATATACGAAGTAATCAACGCGGTTTCTAAATATTCAGGAACTTTATCGTCACACAAATAGTTGTGTCCCAAAACGCCTATTTCCTGCACCAAAGAAGGCTTTCCTGCAATCGAACTGTAATATGAATTTTCCACGGCAGCGTGCATAGAAGCGCGCATAGCCGTCAACTTTTCTCTATCACAATAGGGCGTAAAGGGCGGATACGGGTGAGGCGTAGCCATATCGAATATCTTACCAAGCGTCGCTAAATTCCATTTCCCCTTACTTGAAGTACAATGCAATCCCGCGTAAACGGGACGAGTAGGGTCTGCCAAACGAATAGTGCTCGTTATCGTTCTTAACCACAATTCCGCCTCGTATTCGTTTACTTCATAACTCAGGCAATTCGTTTCATTCCCAGGT
>JAZQZK010000037.1:0-2095 GCA_045634025.1 Candidatus Scatosoma sp. | reverse complement strand
CAGGCTATCCCGGAATGAAAGTTCTCTCTTTCGGTTTCGACGGCGCGTTCGATAACGAGCATAAGGCAAGCAACCACCCCGAAAACGTTTACGCCTACACAGGCACGCACGATAACGCGCCCGTAAAGGAATGGTTGGAGTCGATGGACGAAGACCAAAAACGCTCGTTCTGTATTGAAATGGACGTCGAAAATACCCGTTTAGGCATACCCATGTCCGAGGCGAACACGCTTTCAATAGACGAACTTTGCGATAATATTCTAGAGCAAGCGTTCGCATCCAAAGCCTTCGTCACGATTGCGCCCATGCAAGACGTATTAACGCTCGGCGCGGAAAGTAGAGTCAATCGTCCTTCAAGCGTTTCGGGTGGAAACTGGAGTTTCCGATTTACGAAGGAAAACTTTACGAAATCGGTTTCCGATAAACTTTTATCGCTCGTAAAAAAATACGATAGATAAAACTCAAGATAAATGCAATACAAAACCAAAAGTCTTCTAACCAAAACGGTTGGAAGGCTTTTTAATTTCGCTTATTCCGTATAAAAAGGCATATCAAAACCAAAAATAATTAAAAAGGCATTTGCCTACGGAGGTAACGATGAAGAAAATTATGAAAAGTGGAATGGTTGGGCTTGCGGTATGCTGTACGGTTGGCTACGCAGGGGCGTTGACTGCCTGTCGAACGAGTGGTGGAAACGTGGACGCAATAACGATCACGATTTGGGCGGCGGAAGGCGATTCGGCGTTTATGAAATGGGCGCAGGAAGAATTCAAGCGAGAAAATCCCAGCAAGAGCTATAATTTCGTTATGGACTACCAAGGCGAAAACGATATTGCAACTCGGATTTTGAACGACGTGGAGAACGCGGCGGACGTGTTCTCGTTCCCGAACGACCAAATCACGAAACTCGTGAACGGCGACGCCCTGTCAAGGTTCGGTGGAGAAATTTTACAAGACGCCTTGGACGATATAGACGCGAAGGCAATGGACTCGGCAACCGTTAAAAAGGACGGAAAGGACCAAGTTTACGGTCTTCCCTACACCGACAACACCTTCTTTCTATACTACGATAAATCAGTTTTGAGCGAAGAAGACGTCCGCTCGCTCGACGGAATTTTATCAAAATGCACGTCGCAAAAACAGTTCGCAATGCCCTTCAACGACGGTTGGTATTCAACGTCCTTTTATTTCGGGAAAGACTTAGGCTATAACGTGACCTATGACTCCGATTTTGCGGAAACGAAAATCGAATGCGATTTCGGGAACGAGATAGGGGAACGCGTAACGCAATCTATGTGGACACTCGCGCAAGACAAACGGGTTAAAGCGGACGCCAACGACTCGAAAATCACGGCAGGCTTTAACGACGGCAGTATCGTCGCCGCAACCACGGGTATCTGGAACAGAACGGCAATAGAAAAGTATCTAGGCGATAATTTCGCCGTTGCAAAACTCCCCACCTACACCTTCGATAAAGGCAAGGCAACGGAAGAACAAGTCCAACTCGTCTCGTTTGCAGGCTATAAACTACTCGGCGTGAACAACTATTCCAAGCAAAAAGCGGAAGCGATTAAGTTCGCGAGATTTTGTACGGAAGAAGAAAGCCAAATCAAACGCTTTGAACTCAGAGGCTACCTTCCAACCGACGAAGACGCGAGAGAAGACAAACGCGTCCAAGCCGACGTCTGCGCAAGAGCGATAACGGCTCAGCTTGCGCACAGCAAATCCCAAAAGAACGTCCCGTCAACGCTGTGGGTACCCATGGAAGGGCTTGGTAACGCCATGATTACGGGTATTGCAAGCGGAAACTTCGACGTAAAGCAACAGCTCCAAGCCTGCGTATCCGCAATTCAGAAATAACGACAAATAAAAGGAGAGCTATGAAAGCAAAAGTCTGCCTTGAAAATCCGATTAAAAAATTGATAAAAGCTTTTAGGCGCGGAAGCTGGCAGACTCGGCTCTCTTTCTTCTTACCCGGGCTAGGCCAACTCCTACGAAAACAGCTAATAAAAGGTAGTATGTATATACTACTCACCGCGCTATTTGTTTCGTATATGCTTTCTTCAGGCTTACGATTTTTAGGGCATTTAGTCTC
>JAZQZK010000036.1:0-1611 GCA_045634025.1 Candidatus Scatosoma sp. | reverse complement strand
CAACAGCGCATCGCAATCGCGCGCGCTATTGTCAACGAGCCTGAAATTTTGCTTTTGGACGAACCCCTTGGCGCGCTTGACTTGAAGATGCGTAAGGAAATGCAACTTGAACTCAAGGCTATGCATAAGCGTTTGGGTATTACCTTTATTTACGTTACCCACGACCAAGAAGAAGCGCTTACTATGTCCGATACCATCGTCGTTATGTCAGACGGTTGTATTCAGCAAATCGGTAAACCAGAAACTATCTATAACGGACCGAAAAACACCTTCGTTGCCGACTTTATCGGCGAAAGCAATATCGTTTCCGGCGTAATGTCAAGAGACGGCTTGGTTAGATTCTGCGGTAAGGCGTTCGAGTGCTTGGATAGCGGTTTTGAAAAGGACGAACCCGTGGACGTCGTTATCCGTCCTGAAGACGTTAAAATCTGCTCGGTGGAAGAAGGTATGCTTAAGGGCAAGGTCACTTCCGTCGTCTTTAAGGGCGTACATTATCAAGTGCTTGTACAATGCGGAAGAAACGAGATTGAAGTTCAGACCACGCGGGTACAAACGGCAGGTAGCACGGTTGGGTTGCGTATTGCGCCCGACGGTATCCACGTTATGAAGAAGAAATTCAAAGTCAATAAGTTCTCGGGCGTTATTACGAAGCGTAATACTGTAGAGTTTGGCGACGGCGAATTTGAATGCGACGTAACCCAGCTTTATCCCAACTCGCATTTGGACGAAGAAGGTTATCTCATTACTGAAAAAGGCGAAAAACTCGACCTTACCGATACCGAAGTAAACGTTGAAGTCGGCTTGCACGATATTACTATGAGCGACAACGCCGAAGAAGGCGGAGCGCAAGGGCATATCATCTCCCTTATCTATAAGAGCGCGTATTATCGTTATATCGTTCGTACCGAGAATGAAGAAGATTACGTACTTGCGTGCGAAGATCTTTGGAATGAGAACGACTTGGTTAGCTTGATTATCCCCAAAGATAAGATTAAACTCAGCTTAAAGAATACGGAGGAAGTGAAGAAATGACCTTGACGAAACCGCGTTTTTCAAGAAAATGGCTTGCCGTTCCCTACGCGTTGTTTTTGCTTGTTTTCGTGATTTTTCCCTTGTTTATTATTTTCTATTACGCGTTCACGAACGAACAAGGAAAATTCACGTTTGAGCATTTAATCAACTTCTTTAGTGGTAGCGGAAAGGATTCCTTTTTTGAGTCTAGTAAGTTCAAAACAATCGTACAGAGTTTGCTTATCTCTTTGACGAGTACGGTGGTCTGTCTCTTAATCGCCTACCCCGTTGCGTATATTATCGCAAACTGCAAGCTTAAAAACAAGTCGTCGCTTTTACTCTTGTTCGTCGTGCCGATGTGGGTAAACTTTGTTCTTCGCGTCAACGCGCTGAAAGAGATGCTCGACTGGCTTGGTATCTACAACGTATCTAAAAACTGGAATATCTTTAATACCATTTTAGGCATGGTTTACGATTTCCTGCCGTTTATGATTATGCCTATCTATACGACGATTATCAAGATTGATAAAAGCTATTTAGAGGCGGCAAAAGACTTGGGCTCGGGGAGCGCTACGGCGTTTTTGAAAGTCACCCTTCCCC
>JAZQZK010000035.1:0-1722 GCA_045634025.1 Candidatus Scatosoma sp. | reverse complement strand
GAAAGCCCACCTTTTTCAAAAACAAGCAAGACAAGGCGAAGCGAAGGAGCGTACAAGAAGTACGTGACCGAGCGACAACGAAGTATTGCGCCGTTTTTCAAAAAGAGGCATTACGCCATAACTTTGAAGATAATCTTTTCTACCTGCTCATCATTCACGCCAATGCCGGGCGCGTGCAATTCGCCGGGGAAATATACTGCGAAAGTGTTTTCAAACAACGTCGAGGAACAATCTTCGTTTGCTATCGTGAAATAGCAGTCCTTTTCATTAAGTTCGTCAACCACGGGGTTGGTTGCGGAATACTTAATCTTTTCCGCGCCTTTTAAGACGATTTGCACGTCGATATATTTAATATGCGATTCGTATTTATCGGTGTCGGGCTTACCCATGTACGATTGACGGTTGTAAAAAACCTTATCGTTGATAGGCGATTTACCAACGGGCAAAGCGAGTAAATCGTTGTTTTTAATAAACTCCGCTACCGTCTTAAATTCCGCATTCGCGCCTACGTATTTTTCAAAATTTTCAAGCTTATCGTAGATCATAACTATTCTCCTTTTTCGTCCCTATTTGGGACTTTTTTATATTATAGCATATCTTTCCTTAAAATGCAATACGTGGAAAGATTTTTTTAGTAAATTGTGAAACACGACTTCACTACCCCTTCAAATACGAGCCAGACGGCGACCGCTTAACCTCAAATTTTCTATCTTTCTTTGGTCGCATATAAACAACTATTCGTAAACGCAGGTAAGAAAAGTATTATTCTTGAGTAATTGCGAAGTATTTCAAAAGGGAGAAAAATTATTCTTTGAATTGATAGCGATACAACTCCGCATACAATCCGCCCTTTTCAACCAACTCTTCGTGTGAGCCACGCTCGGTGATTTGTCCGTCCTCAACGACGAGAATTTCGTCGGCGTTTTTCACGGTGGAAAGCCTATGCGCAACGACGAGCGTCGTTCTACCCTTCAAAAGTTCCGCAAGCGATGCCTGTACCTGCATTTCCGTCATATTATCAAGCGCGGAAGTCGCTTCGTCTAAAATGAGAATGGGCGGATTTTTAAGGAACGCGCGAGCGATTGAAATACGTTGTTTTTGTCCGCCGGAAAGCTTGACGCCACGTTCGCCAACTTCGGTATCATAGCCGTTTGGAAGGGTGGTTACAAACTCGTGAATGTTCGCGCGTTTAGCCGCCAAAATCATCTCTTCTTCCGTTTTATTTGCCGAGCCGTAAAGAATATTCTCTCGGATACTGCCTGCAAACAGGAATACGTCCTGCGCCACGAACGCTATCCTTTCACGAAGACTTTCGCTAGTCACTTCATTAATATCCGTTCCGCCGATGGAGATTACGCCGTCGTCACGCATGTAAAATCTCGGTAAGAGATTGCAAATCGTCGTTTTACCGCCTCCAGAGCCACCAACGAGCGCAAGCGTTTTACCCTTTTTGATCGTGAAGGATACGCCTTTTAATACGTCCGCCATGCGTTCCTTTGTCTTATAAGCGAAGGATACGTTCTCGAACACGATATCGCCGTCAAGGTTTGATTCAACAGGCGTTTCAGGCTCGTACTCGTCGGGCAGGTCCATAATTTCACAAAACCGCTTGAAACCAGTCATGCCGTCTTGGATTTGTTCAAACAAGGACACGAGCGTGCGCAAGGGCGAAAGCAACATCGTGATATATAAAATGAACGCCGTAAAATCCGCGCCGTTTAT
>JAZQZK010000034.1:0-3757 GCA_045634025.1 Candidatus Scatosoma sp. | reverse complement strand
GGCAACACCGTTGCAATGACAGGCGACGGCGTAAACGATATCTTAGCGATGAAAGAAGCGGACTGCGCTATCTCCGTCGCTTCAGGTAGCGAAGCCGCAAGAAACGTGTCCAACCTTGTTTTGCAAGATAATAATTTCGGGTCAATGCCTAAGATTGTAAACGAAGGTAGACGAGTCGTCAATAATATTAAGGACTCGGCGTCGCTGTATATCATGAAGACGTTCTTGACCATTATCCTTGCGCTCGTTTGTATTCTCACGGGTAGCGCGTACTTCTTCACGACGAATAATATGATGATGTACGAAGTATTCGTTAGCGCAGTACCGTCCTTCGTATTGTCCTTACAACCTAACACAAAACGTATCAAGGGCAAGTTTATCCCCTTCGTATTGAGCAGAGCCTTGCCCGGCGCTTTGACGCTTGCAGGCGGTATCTTGGCGACGTATTTGGTAAGTCTTTCCCCGCTTGCGCAAGCCTTTGGCTTTATCGGCGCGGACGGTCATACGACACCTATCTACAACGCAATCCTTATGCTCGCGCTTACCTTTAACGGCTTGGTTATGTTGTTCCGTATCTGTCAACCGCTCAACGGCACGAGACTGGCGTTGTTCGTGGCAATGTGTATCGTTTGCTCGACGATTATCTCCGTTCCCGTTTTAAGCGAAATTATTATGACGGGATTCTCGACGCTTGAATTTAACTTGTCGCAAATCTTGCTCCTTATCATAATCGTACAAGCGGCGATCCCGCTTTCGGAAATGCTCATCAAGTTCTTCGACCTGTTCAACCCCGTCGAAGACGAAGATTTCGAATTCCCGCAAAGAAGAACGAGATCAACTTTCTAATCAATCGAATAAAAACTACACCCTTCAAACCATTCTTGGCTTGAAGGGTGTTTTATTTTTGATGAATTATAGCTACGCTACGTGAATTGAAATTGAAAATTTCATGAATTGCTTTGCTCCCAAAACATGAATTGCAAACGAAGTTTGCATTGACAACGAAGGATTGCGACGTATATACGCGTTTCGCATCTTCGAAGCGAACCGCTTACAGTCAAAACGCGGAGATGCAAGCAACCCAAGGCGAAGGAAGGGAGCGTACAAGAAGTACGTGACCGCGCGACAACGAAGGATTGCGACGTATATACGCGTTTCGCTAGACCAAAGCAAGAAAGTTTTACCCTTCAAAGCCGACAAGCACCCCACCTATCTCCGCATAAAAACTGCAAAGTCCACGGAGTTTATAGGAAACAACGTCTGCGGAAGGATATTCTTTAAGGATTTGTTCTTTTAACATCATGGAGTCCTTTTCGTTACGGCAATGTCCGATACGGACTCTTCCGCCCTTGTAGCCTTTGTCTTTCATACATTCTAAAAGTTTTGCGAAAAGAGTACGTTCACTCTTGTGTTTGATAAGGGGTTTGAGTTCGCCCTTTTCACTCGCTTCGCCGATGATTTTGATACCTAAAACTCCAACGACTTTTGCCACGATAGGATTTACGCGTCCGTTGTTTTTAAGGTTGCGCAAGGACTTGAGCATGAACACGAGCCCAGTCTTTTTTTGGTATTCGTCAACCGCAGTTGCAACTTCTTCAAAGCTATGACCTGCTAAAATAAGTTCTTTCACCTTCTCGATAAGAACGACGATTTCAGGGCCTGTAGAAAGGGAGTCAACAATATGTACCTTTCTATCGGGGTATTTTTCTTCGTAGTCCTTTTTCGCGATTCTCGCGCTGTTACAGCTACCCGAAAGCCCCGACGTAATGGTGAAACAGAACACGTACTTCGCATCGCCGAAGGCGTTAATCCAGTCTTCAGGTGAAGGACAAGACGAGCTGACTTTCTCATCGTTAAGTTCAAGCTCGTCGAGCATTTGTTCTACGTCCAAATTCGCATCGTCCACGTATTCTTTCTTGGACGAGATCATTTTAAGGGGGGCTACAGCGAACGGGAATTCGCCAAGGGCAAGGGTGTCCGCTGAAGAATCGGCTACGATTTTCACTTCGTTTAATTGCATGGTTTTCTATTTTTCTCCTTTGTAGTTACGCTTATACTTATACGTTTAATACGTTAACAATTAAAGTTCTCTTTTGCTACCGCGATAAAAAAGCGCGAGTGTGCCTACGCCTGAATGCGCGCCGATGACCGGCCCGACGTAGTTGATACTGACGGGGTTTTCGGGGTACTTGGTTTCAAGGATACCCTTTAAGAGCTCCGCGTCTTCTAAACAGTCGCCGTGGGTGATGAAGATAGGTTCGCCTTTTTCCAAAACCTGCGCCTTATCCATATTCTCCGAGAGGACGTGTATGGATTTCTTACGCCCCATCGCTTTTCCTACAGGGACTAATTTCCCTAAATTATCGACGTGCATAATCGGTTTTATTTTAAGGATTGAGCCAACGACCGCCGTTGCGCTTGATACCCTACCCCCACGCTTTAAGTGGAATAAATCGTCCACCGTGAACTCGTGACAGATTTGGAGCTTTAAGCTTTCCGCGTAAGTCTTGGTCTCTTCCAAGCTTGCGCCTTCGTCCGCTTTCTTTACCACGTAGTCAAGAAGTAAGCCTTGACCCATAGACGCGCAAAGTCCGTCCACGACTTGGATTTGTCTATCGGGGTACTCTTCGAGAAGTTCTCTCGATGCGACTTGGAAGCTACTGCAAGTCCCCGAAAGCCCTGACGAGAACGCGATTACGAGTACGTCGTCGCCCTGCTTTAACGCTTTCTCCATGCCGTCCTTTGCCGACTGGGGAGAAACCTGCGTGGTCGTGGGCATTCCGCCTTCGCGAAGAAGGTCGTAAAATTCTTTCGCCGTTATATCTTTTCCGTCCGCGCCGAGATAGTTTTCACCGTTCAAGGTAAAACCGAGTTTCATACAGGTAACGCCGTTTTGAGCGTAGTATTCTTCGGGCATATCCGCGCTGGAGTCCGTAAAAATCTGAAATTTTCTATTTGACATAAAAACACTCCTTTCCCTAACGTAAACGCATACCTGCCCCGTTCATTTTATAGGAAATAGGAGTTCGTTTAGCGTAATACGTTAAATTTTTTTACCCGCTCGGCTTGAAAAGATAGCCGTACTTGGTAAACACCACGCTCACAAACGATTTCCATTTTCGGCAAGTCTTTGAGTTCGAAATACTCGCCGAGTTTTTTCGATACGTCTTTGATGACGAGCTGTTTACAACTCTCCGTCATCGCCGATTTATCCGATTGAATCACGTCGCCCACTCTCGCGTAGGCGGTTTTATTCATCCGCATACTCTCGCCCCCCTACAGTCCGTTCTTGAAATACCGCCGAATCGCGCCTGTCAAGCCTTTGTAACGCGAAGTTACGTCGGGGAGTTTGCGCTTTCCCGTAGTCACGCTCGTCGCCAAAAGTTTGAACGCTTTTATACTCTCGTCTAAACGGTTGAGATATAAGTCGTGAGCTTCGGGTACGATACCAAGCAAGGGGACTTTAAGGATGTTTTCGAGTTCTTTTAAGGACAGCGTTTCGCCCGTCACGAGTAAATCCCCCCGTACCATGTTCGCGATGAAAGAGATTTTCTCTATTTCATAGCTTTTGAGTACGGTGACGACTTTATCCGCATCGCGAAGGGCGGGTAGGTGTGGCGTGGTAACGACGATTGCCTCGTTAGCGCACGCTACGGCGCGATGAAATCCTTCGTCAATCCCTGCAGGACAGTCGATTAGGATGAAATCGTACTTGGGCGATAGGCCTTCTATTACGAGTTTCAATGCCTGCGGTGAG
>JAZQZK010000033.1:0-2033 GCA_045634025.1 Candidatus Scatosoma sp. | reverse complement strand
AGCTTGACGAGTGTAGAAATTCCACAAAGCGTTGAGCTTATGGGTAGTGGTGTGTTTCAAGATTGTACTCAACTGAAAAGCGTTACATTGCCAAGGCTTATAAAATTCAATCGTCGCTATCGCCCTTATGACTTAAATAGTATGTTTAGTGGATGTAAAAATTTAGAGACGATTGTTATGCCTGAAATTCTTCCTGAAATATCGAGAGGTATGTTTTCGTATTGTGCAAAACTTACTTCTTTAGAAATTCCCAAATCGGTAGAGAAAATTCATGGTATGATAATTAGCTATACAGCGATTAAAAGTTTAATTATTCCCGTTAGCGTGAAAGCGATTGATGAAAAAGCCTTTTTTCGTTCGTCGTTGACGGAAATTTATTACTGCGGAAGTGAGCAGGAGTGGAATAAAATTAAGTTTATGACCTCTGTCGCAGATGATCCTCTTTTTCCTGGCGTTGAAACAGGCGTTCTTAATACAACGGCTACGATTTATTTCTATTCTGAAACTGAACCGCCGTTGAATCAAGATGGCACTGCTTATGAAGGCAATTACTGGCATTATGATACTGACGGCGTAACGCCTGTCGTTTGGGAAATTTAAGATAAAAACGATATTCAGCGACGGAAAATTCCGTCGCTGTTGTTTTACGTTATATTATCGAAAAACTAAATATTATAATATAAAATATTCAAAAAATTCGATTATTTTTTCAAAAAAGGGTGTGTTTTGAGTTGATTTATTTTGAAAAATATTGTAAAATAGTACGGTGAAATAAATAGTTCAACAGGAGATAGGTATGAGAAATAGAATTTCGACGAGAGTTTCAGCGATTGCGCCGTCCTTGACGCTAGCAATTTCGGCAAAGGCGAAGGCGATGAAGGACGCAGGCGAAGCGGTTGTGTCCTTTGGCGTGGGCGAGCCGGATTTTAACACGCCCGAGCATATCGTTGACGCGGCGAAGGTTGCGATGGATAAAGGCTTTACCAAGTACACGCCGTCAAGCGGGTTGCTTGCTTTAAGAAAGGCGATTGCGGAGAAGTTCAAAAAGGACAATAATCTTTCTTACGAGCCGTCGCAAATTATCGTTTCGAACGGCGCGAAGCATTCCATTTTCAATGCGTGCTATGCGTTGATCGAAGACGGCGATGAAGTTATTATTCCTGCGCCGTACTGGCTTACGTACCCGGAAGTGGTTAGAGTTTGCGGGGGTGTGCCGAAGTATATTGAATGTAAAAAAGAGAATAAGTTCAAGTTCACGGCAGAAGATTTAGAAAAGGCGATTACTCCGAAGACGAAGATGCTCATATTCAATTCTCCGTCCAACCCTACGGGCGCGGTTTACACCGAAGAAGAAGTGCGCGCGATTGCGAAGGTGTGCGTGGCGAATAATATTTTCGTGCTTTCGGACGAGATTTATGAAAAACTTTGCTATAACGGTGTTAAGCCGTTCTCTATCGCGTCTTGTAGCGAAGAGATGTATAACTTGACCGTTACCATCAACGGTGTGTCCAAGTCCTATGCGATGACGGGCTGGAGAATCGGGTATCTTGGCGCGCCCAAGGACGTTGCGAAAGCGATTGATTCCTTCCAAAGCCATGCAACGAGTAACGCTTGTTCGATTGCGCAATACGCGACGCTTGAAGCGCTTTCTGCTCCTGAAGAAGAGATTAACGCGATGGTGGAAATTTTCGACAATCGTCGTAAAAAACTTTTGGAGTTGATTAAGGGCATTGACGGCGTTGAAGCGGTTGAGCCTGACGGCGCGTTCTACGTAATGCTCGTTGTGGACGGGCTTTACGGCAAGAGTTATAACGGAAAGGTGATCGGGGATTCGATTGCATTCGCGGACATGCTTTTGGAAGCGGAAAAGGTGGCTACCGTACCCGGTATTTCCTTCGGTTCGCCTGAATGTTTAAGACTTTCCTACGCGCTTTCCGACGCGGATATTGAAGAAGGCTTGAAGCGTATTAAGAGATTTGTAGAAGCGCTTGCGTAAATTACGTAATAAATTAAAGGATAATTCGCCCGAAAAT